>JAAXIL010000102.1 GCA_012270355.1 Psychrobacter sp. | reverse complement strand
CCGCGTCCGCCAGCACTAAGCTCATGACTCTACATGTTTAGGGGCTGTCTTTGAGTTTAACCCGCACCGACCCGACAGTCAGGGTGGATTGGGCGATCCTTTAAAGTTGAACCCAAGTGTCTAAGGCAGACACTTAAGCGAACCCATATACATGCGCTTCAACTCGGCTAACTGGCTATGGGCAACCAGCAGCGGAGTAAGCAGGGTTTAAGCTGCTAGAGCGTAAGTTTCGTCGTTTGCGACTATAACAATATATGTTTGATTTACGAGAGGACATATACTCTCGACATGCATCATTGAGTTTCATCACCAGCGTCGAAGCCAGAACATCCCCAATGGAACAGACTATTATATGGTAACGGTATGATAAGTTTCAAGTAAAAAAACAAAAAAAAGAGCCGAAATTATTTCCGACTCTCTTTATTAATATATTAAACCAAATTAAACGTCTGCCACGTCTTCGTCGTTTGACTCAGTGTTAGATTCCGTTGGCTGAGGTTGTAGCTCACCATCTTCTGACAAAACAGTGACCAATATGTTTGCAAACACATCGTGATGCAACTGGATATCGACGCTGTATTCACCGACTTGACGTAATGTACCTTCAGGCAACTTCACTTCAGAGCGATCCACTTCTAAGCCAGATTTGGTTAGAGCATCGGCAATATCACGAGTGCCGATA
Source organism: Psychrobacter sp. (assembly GCA_012270355.1). GTDB lineage: Bacteria > Pseudomonadota > Gammaproteobacteria > Pseudomonadales > Moraxellaceae > Psychrobacter. The sequence goes on along the minus strand of JAAXIL010000102.1, from coordinate 4,394 downwards.
GAACCAAACAGTTTGCCATCTTCGCCAGATTTGGCACGCATGATGACATTCACGTCGGTTAGGGCATCAGCACGAGTTTGAGCTTCTTTCAACTCTTCGGCTTCAATCGCTTCTAACTCAGCACGGCGAGCTTCAAATTTTTCAACGTTGGCAGGAGTGGCGGGTAGAGCTTTACCTTGCGGGATTAGAAAGTTACGTCCAAATCCTGCTTTAACATCTACGGTGTCGCCCAATTTGCCAAGGTTAGCGATACGCTGTAATAAAATAACTTGCATGAGTCACTCCTTAGCCTTGATGGTTGTCAGTGTAAGGAAGCAAAGCTAAGAAACGAGCTTGTTTCACAGCAGTTGCTAGCTGACGCTGATATTTGTTTGACGTACCTGTGATACGGCTAGGGACAATCTTGCCGTTTTCACCAATGTATTGCTTTAACATTTCTACGTCTTTGTAATCGATATGCGTGATACCTTCAGCGGTAAAACGGCAAAACTTGCGACGGCGATAAAATCGAGCCATGTGATTTTCCTTTTGTATTGATGATTCAAATAACGTTCTTTTAAAAAGACCTTATAGACAACTTATCGAACTTCTTGTCGAACCTAACGAATTAAGCTTCGTTAGCATCATTGTCAGCGTCTTCATCGTTTTCAGAACGGTTATCGTCAGAACGGTCATTGTTTTGAGAGCCACGAGAATCGTTGTTATTGTCGTCACGGCGGGTGTTTTTACGAGCCCGTTTTTCTTCCGCATTTTTCGACAATTGAGATTCTTCGGTGATGGCTTCATCACGACGAATGATTAAGTTACGAATGATGGCATCGTTATAGCGGAACAGTTCTTCGAGTTCGCCAAGGGTTTCACCATCACACTCAATGTTAAATAAAACATAGTGTGCTTTGTGCACCTTATCAATCGGGTATGCCAACTGGCGACGTCCCCAATCTTCAAGGCGATGCACCATACCGCCATTGTCGGTCACTAACTTAATGTAACGCTCTACCATGCCCACGACTTGGTCGCTTTGGTCAGGGTGAACAATCAATACGATTTCATAATGTCGCATGAAAAAAACTCCTCACGGATTAGTAGCCATTGACCCCATGTCAATAGCAAGGAGATTGAAATTGGCAATCCAACTAACAACTAACATTGATAAGTTGAGTGCCAAATAACAAAGGGGCGGATTATAGCAGACAATGTCTGTCGTCTCAATAGGTTGAGCAAAACAATAATATATTTTGTTGCAATTGAAGATATAAACGACAAGGGTAGCAATTGAGATATCAGCTTAAAGCGTTTATAGTTTGCCAAAATTTTTATAATAACCTTAAGCTATGGCATCATCACATTTAGATCAGGCTGCGGACACTCAAATGGCTACCGCACCGTTAGCGACCAATCAAAGCAAACGTCAAGCCATCATAATTGGGGCAACTGGATTGGTCGGCAAATATCTGTTAAATGAATTGATTGCCATTTATGACACCGTGATTGTCATTGCTCGCTCTTGCCCCGCCCAAATGTCTGTCAATATGGAGTGCTATGAGCTCAGCGATTTTGGACAGCTTGCACACACCATGCAAAATCTCAAACTTGGGAGACATACCGATGCATTCACTTGCTTAGGAAGTACAAAAAAACAAGCTGGCAGTAAATCAGGGTTTCGGCAAATTGATTTTGAATATAACCTAGCTTTTGCAAAAGCCTGCCATGAGCAGGGTGTAGGGCGATTTTTTTTGTTGTCTGCCCTCGGAGCAGATGCAGGCAGTCGATTTTTTTACAATCAAGTCAAAGGCGAGTTGGAAGAAGCCATTATTGATTTGGGTTTTAAACAGTTGAGCATTTTTCAGCCGTCCTTATTACTAGGCAAGCACAAAGGTCGCCCTGCTGAGCGTCTTGCTCAAACTGCATTTAAACTGATGTCGCCCATTGTGCCAAAAAGTTTACCCGCCCGCCCGATTTCTGCCAGACGGGTCGCAGGTGCTATGGTGATGCAAGCTGAAAAATTACATGCCAGACGCAACTATTTCCAATACGATAAAGATGATGAGCACAAAGTGAGTATCATTCGTAATCAAGATATGTTAAAAATGACCGATACCCACAAGCGATAACTCAAAAAATCAAAAATTTTAGCTATCGTTTTCCCGAATAACCTTCCCAAATAACATCAATGGTTGAGTCCAAGCTTAATTATTCTCTCATTAATAAGGATAAAAATATGTCCACTGACACCTTTACTAAAGATAACTTCATCACTTGCGATTTATTAGATGCCAACCCTGAGTGCCAAGTGTGCTTGCCAAATATTGAAGGCAAATCCTTTTATAGCTTTGGGGGCAAAGACCGCTTTTGTGGTGAGGTGGTGACGGTCAAGTGTTTTGAAGATAACAGCCGAGTCAAAGCGTTATTAAACAGTGATGGCAAAGACGCAAATGGCGACGGAAAAGTGTTAGTCGTTGATGGCGGGGGCTCAATGCGGTGTGCGTTGCTTGGCGATATGATCGCCCAGTCTGCCATTGATAACGGCTGGGCAGGCGTGGTGGTTTATGGGTGTGTGCGAGACGTGGACGACATGGCTCAAATGGACATTGGCGTGATGGCACTCGGGTGTATTCCTCGCAAATCAACACGGCGAGATGAGGGGCAAACCGACCTTGAAATTAGCTTTGGCGATATGACGTTGAATTCAGGCGACTTTATTTATGCCGATAATAACGGCATGATTGTCAGCGATAAACCCTTGATTTAATTCGCTCGAACATTTCGAACGCCTAACCACTTACTAAACGACTTAAATGTTGCAAAATCATGACCCAACCAATCACGTCTTCTAAAAATAGCCTAAGTATTTGTATTATTTATCACAGTAACTACGGTCATACCCGCCGAGTAGCACACGCCATCGCTCAAGGTGTTGAGCTTTATAGTGATAGTATTGCGGAAAATAAAGATAGTCATACGGATGTAACTAAACCAATAGAGCCAATCTGCTTAGATATTAGCAAAATGAATGAGGCTGAATGGGAAGTTACTGACAAAGCGGATATGCTCGTGTTTGGCTGTGCGGTATATATGGGCAGTGTGACGGCGGAGTTTAAGGCATTTATGGATGCGTCGTCACAGCGATGGTTTCACCGAAAATGGCACGGCAAATGGTCGGCAGGCTTCGCCAATTCTGGCGGATTGTCGGGCGATAAATTGGCGGTATTACAACAAATCTGTTTGTTTGCCATGCAACATGGCATGAACTGGGCTGGTTTTCCTGTCATGCCGACGGGGCATACGGAGCAAGATATCAACCGCCTATCCAGCTTTTTGGGGCTGATGACTCAATCACTCGATGCACCGCCCGAGCAAACCCCGCCCGAAGGCGACATTCAAACCGCCATTAAATTTGGCGAGCATTTGGCAAAAGTGGTGAGCGAGCAACCGCCCCAATAATTGGCTAGTCCGCAGTCACAGGAATCGGGTTATCAAAAGTTTGCACTGTTTGACAGCCCGACAAAGTCACAAATAAAGCAAGCATAACCGCGATGCTTGCTTTATTTTTGCACGTATTCAAAAGAGCTTGTACCATCAAATCCATCTGCATGATTTAATCAGTGCTGTTTAATCAGTGCTAGGAATCCAAACAGGCGATTTTACCTCGCCATCCGCTTGTTTTGTGACTGTATCGCCACCCACGAGTGAGCGAATCACAATCGTACTTTTGTTTTTACCTTGAGCATAGACCACCCGTTCACTGCTTGGCGAAAAGCGGGGGGCTTCGTCAATGCCTGTATTACCAAAGTTTGCCACATTGCCACCGCCTGCACTCATCACCGCCGCACTCGTGCCGTTTAGATAACCGATTTTTGTGCCATCTGGGCTGTAGGTTGGATTAGCCGCATAGTTAGCACTGGATACTCGAGAAACCGCCCCAGAAAAGTTAGAACGATAAATTTTAGGACGATTGGGGCTGGCATGGTCAGATGCAAACACAAAGCCCGAGCCATTTGGGGCATAGCTGGGTTGCACTTGGTCATAAGGCAAATCTAACACCTTTTGTGCTGTGCCACCTGCGGTACTTACTCGGTAAATGTCCGCATCGCCATCAATGGTGCTAGAAAAAAGCACAAAATTTCCATCGGGAGAAAAGCTGGGGCTTAAGCTACTGCCTTTAAGTCTGGCAAGCGGGCGGACGCTGTTGTTTTGCAGATTGTGCAAAAATAAATTGGCGTAATTGTCCTCAAGTTGCACTGAATAGGCAAGGTAACGTCCATCGCTCGAGACAGCAGGACTAAAAATGCTGGCGTTTTCAACTTGGGCGATAACTTGCGCATTATCCCCATCAGAATCCCGCACAATAAATGAGGACACTCGCTTTTCACCTTTGCCTTTGACTACCACAT
>JAAXIL010000183.1:2296-5084 GCA_012270355.1 Psychrobacter sp. | reverse complement strand
TTTCACCATACATGCTGTTGAGAAAACATTAGTCATTGTTGTTTTCACCGATTAACTGTGAGAACTCTTGTCAAGAGTTATTAAAAACATTTTAGCACATCATGTGATGGTCGTCGGCTCTAAAGACGGCTTGGATGAAATTAGCCTAGCGACCAGCACCAAGGTCGACGAACTCAAAAATTGCAAAGTGTCAACCTATGAGCTTTGCCCCGAAGATGTGGTCATCGATTCGCAAACGCTGATAGGCTTATCGGTGAATACGAGTGAGCAAAGCTTGGTACTCATCAAACAGGCGTTAAATGGCGAGGAGATGGGCGATGGAGCAAGCGGTGCGACCATTAAAAAAGCCCGAGATATGATTGCTCTAAATGCAGGAGCCGCTATTTATGTCGCAGGGTTGGCTAGCAACCTTGCTAACGGCGTGAACCGAGCACAAACCATCATACATAGCGGACAAGCCTTGGAAAAATTAAATGAGTTTGCCGCTTATACTCAATCTGTTTAATTGAAATTTTTAACCTCATCTTAATATCATCATGACTCAAACCATTCCCTCTATCCTGCAAAAAATCGTGACGACCAAACGAACAGAGGTAGCTGTCGCCAAAGCTCATCTGTCATTGAATGATTTACAGACGCAAATCGATCATGCTGAGCAAAGTGGCGATATGTCGCCTCGTCGTGGCTTTGCGGGTGCTTTACGCGAAAAAATCAATACCAAACAAACTGCCGTCATTGCCGAAATCAAAAAAGCATCACCCTCAAAAGGTATTATTTGTCAAGATTTTGACCCAAAACGTATTGCCAAAGCGTACGAGCAAGCAGGAGCAACTTGTTTGTCTGTGCTGACCGACCAAGATTATTTTCAAGGTCACGATGACTATTTAAAGCAAGCTCGGGCATCTTGTGATTTGCCAGTACTTCGTAAAGATTTCATGATTGACCCCTATCAGATTTATGAATCCTATTTTCTCGGGGCGGACTGCATCTTGCTAATCGTCGCTTGTTTGGATGATGCGACTTTATCCGAATTACACCGTATTGCCCTTGAGCTCGGCATGGATGTTCTGATTGAGGTACATACCGAGGATGAATTGCAACGGGCATTAGCCTTGCCCAGATCGTCGCACAATATTTATGGCATCAATAACCGTGACCTCAACACGTTTACCACGAGTCTGCAAACCACATTGACCCTTCAAGAAGAAGCATTGAAGCACCCTTTATTTGCTAACAGTGAAGATAAACCGCTGTTAATCACAGAAAGCGGCATCCATAACCGAGCCGATGTGGATATGATGCAAAGCAGCGGTATTTACGGATTTTTAATCGGCGAGATGTTTATGAAAACCGATGATGCGGGAGAAGCACTGGCGGATTTATTACAGACTGCTTAATACTAAACTGACTTCAAGATTTGGTTTCACAAGTTGATTTTGAGCACTGACTTAAATTTGAAACCCAATCAGTAAACCCTTACAATCGCCTCACCTTTTATTCACTACTTTTTTATTTTTTAATTGCTTATGTCAAACTCTCTATTTTCTAAAGAAATGCAAGACCAACTCAAATCACTTAAAAGTGAACTTAGCAAAGGTCGAGCCAGCGTCAGCACTGATCCAGAAAATCATAAACCTACTGACCCTGTTGCCTTGCCCACGCAAAAGCAAGTCAAAAAAACAGTCAAGCAATTGGACAGCGAACACATTAATGATGACAAAGTGTTATTTATGCAAGCCATGGCAGGCGTAACTCCGATTGAAAGTAACAACACCATATCAGAGGTCAAAAACAAGCCCGCCAAACCCGATGCCAGCACGCTATCCAAACGAGCTGCCGCTCAAGGAGCAGATGAAGCCAGTCTTGGCACTGGACTATCGGATATGCAAGCATTACTTAATCCTGTCAGCGGTGAATCATATTTAATTTATAAACAACCAACCCTGCAAAACAAGGTTTTTAATCAGCTTAAACAAGGTAAATTGAGATGGTATGATGCGGTTGATATTCACGGTTCTAGCATCGACGATGCTCGTGAAGCCGTCACTACGCTACTAAGCCAAGCCAAGCAAAATGGCGAAAACGTGGTGAAAATTGTGCATGGCAAAGGCACAGATGCTGTGCTAAAAACCTGTGTGAATGGTTGGTTACGGCAAATTCCTGAAGTGCTTGCCTTTTGCTCTGCACCCCCAAAAGACGGCGGTAATGGGGCGGTATTGGTATTACTTAAACGTGAGAAAAACAAAGAATAACAATGGGTTCCCAATTTAATACAAACTAAATATATTAGGATCTATAGAAGAGTTTGAATGCATAATGTTCAAACTCATTTTTTTGTACTCGTGATAGTTCTAAAATGCTCATCACCTTCTGACGATTGGTCAGAAATGTCATTAAAATGACTTTGTTCCACCACCATCCGTTGTGTCGGCAAGGCATGCTCGACGGGATACTCTTCAATTTTTGCCAATAATTCAATAATAAATCTGGTCTGTTTGTTATAAAAATCCGCCGCCCCATTGGCGTACATATAGCATCGCACTTCAACGACAATGCAGTCCTGTCTGAGTGCCAAAATACGCACCTGATTCCACTCACTGTTGGTCAGTTCGTGGTCTTCCACAAACGTATCAATGCCATCGACGAATTCTTTTAGCACTGTCGCTTCTATGGGACGTTTGAGATACAACTGATGCAAAAATTGAAACATATCCTTTTGAGCATAGTTTTCGATTTGCATGGAAGAAAACTCGCCATTGGGCACGGTGACGATGGTGCGATCTAAAGT
>JAAXIL010000183.1:0-2196 GCA_012270355.1 Psychrobacter sp. | reverse complement strand
GCCAAAATCAGGAGTAATGCTTTGACGATTTTGCGGGCAAGACTGAGTATCGACACCCGCTCGGTATGATTGCGTTTATAGCTTTGCCGTTCGGCACGGTTAAACACTGCATCAACAACCCGCAACAATAGCCATGTGAGTGCAAACCAACCAATGATGTCTTTAATGCGATTAACAGGCTCACGCACCGTCACCGACACGCCTGCATACACCATCACCTCAGACAATACCGCTGATGTAATCACCAATGCTAACGGCAAAATCACCTTTTCATCAAACGGCAACGGTTTGTTTCGAACCTTTGGATGATAATGCTTTAAGAGGAAGTATAGCCCGCCTATCACCGCACTAAAAAACAGCACACAAACAATGCCCAAAATCAATACAGCAACCATATCGGCAATGTCATAACCACCAATCGTCTTGCCCTGCAATGGTGCAAACGTGTAGCGGTCAACCAGTGATGGCTCGACAGACAGATTACTATTGGTGATTGCCTCTATGGTTTGCGGTGCAAATTGCCAATATTGATTGCTATGCTCTGCTGTCTTCCGAATCAATACCAAATCAATGTCCCGCTCGTTCAGATTCACCGTGCCAATTTTTTCTTGGTCGGGAGGCAGTTGATCGGTCAGGTTGCCAGTAGGTTCGTTGCTGATTTGCAGTTCGGGATAGAGTCGCCCGCCTGCGTCTAACGCCAGTTTGACTTGACGCACCACTTCCACCGAGTTGTCACCAACATTCAGGCTAAGATAGTTTGATGCCAACGTCGCATCATCCTGAGACAATGCCGAAATAAAACCCTGCAACGTACTGCGTGGGGTTTGCCGTCCAAAAGGATCAACCACCGTGTCAGTTTGTTCTGACGCTTGCTGTGTTGAAGTCGTTGCCGTCGGCTCGCCAATCGCCAAAACCGAGTGCTGTAATCCAAGCATCAAAATAAAAGCTAAGACAAACCGAACAAGCTGATTAAAACAACTTGATGATGTCTTTGGTGAAAAAGATTGAAGAAGGCTCATGAATACCACGCGTCAAACTGATTTTAAACTTAAATAGCATACTAAATTCGAGCGACTATCATAGCAAATTTGCCTCACAAGTTGTCTTTATTCGCCCCATGAACGCTATTTGCTTGCACAAAAAATCATTCAAGATACCTTGAGGAATTTTTGTGGCGATGGCTTCATCAACCTGTTACATTGTCTCTTTAATATTACCCTTTAATTTCATTTATTTGTTCAAACTTTCTATGTCTAAATTTACTCGCTCAAAATTTACTTTTTCTAGTTCACGGTTATCTGCTTCCATCGCTATCATTTTATTTGCTTTTTCGTCTTCCCCAGCGATGGCGATAGAGGCAATCAATGGAACCTCGGTTCGTACTAAAGATTTGGGTACGCCTGATGCAACCACTGACCTGCCCATCAACACATTCGACCCCAGCGTCGTCACCGCCAACCGTACGCCCACCCGAGTGCAAGATACATTGGTACAAACTCGCATTATCGATAGCGAGATTTTAAAGAGTTATCGAGGGCAGACCGCATTAGATGTGATTGCACGTCAACCAGGGTTTAGTTTTTATCAAAATGGTGGTAAAGGCACAACCGCAAACTTTTATGTGCGAGGCTTTGATAATAAACAGATTTTAGTTCTTATAGACGGGGTGCGATACGGTGCCATTAGTGATGGGGGCTCAGCTTTACACCTGTTACCTACAGAGCAAATTGAGCGTATCGAAATTCTATATGGCTCTGCAGGAACCAGCATGTATGGTGCAGAAGCGATGGGCGGAGTCATCCAGATTTTTTCTAAATGTTACCTAAATACTGACAACTCAAGTGGTGTTTCTGCAACCGTAGGCATTGGTTCTCATAATGAGCAGTTGTATGCAGGACAGTTACATTTAAGTGCAGGGCAAGGCAATTCAAATACTCAGTTAAATATATCGGTCAGCCATAGCGAAACCGATGGTATTAACGCTACAAAGACTGATAACTTCGTTTACAATCCCGACGATGATGGGTTTGAACAAGATGGAGTGAGCCTATCATTGACTCAGCGTATCAATGCTGATTTGCATATGGGCATCGCTGGGATGTATAGCGAATCCACTACAGAATTTGACAATGGATTGAGTGAAGGAAAGGACACAACAAAACAGGAACAAAAAAATGGGGCGATACAAGGGTTTGT
>JAAXIL010000098.1:4674-5101 GCA_012270355.1 Psychrobacter sp. | reverse complement strand
TGTGTGGCGTTGTTTGTGGTCTAGGCAGGGGGGACGTTGGTGGCAAAGCCTTGGGGTGTGGGGCAGTCCGATGACATTTGGGCATCGCAGGCGTTGACGCAGGCGTGTGAGTTGATTGAGCCGAAGTCATTTATTAGCAATGACGATTATCATTTGTACGTTGGGGGCATGAGTGCGGATCGTACTGAATTACACGATGTGATTTTGGTGCAAACGGGGACGGGTGGACGCTCAGAGGGTGAGGCTGGCAATCCGTTGGGGGGTTCAGTTAGTGCGAATTTGGCTGATGATTCCGATAATGTATTAGCCGATGAAACGGTGGAAGGTTCGGATAGCTTGACCGAGGTTAATGAGGCAAGGACAGATGCCTAGCATGCGACAGCGGACACCAAAGCCCCTGGCAAGGCGAAAAGTAAAGATACGATTG
>JAAXIL010000098.1:0-4664 GCA_012270355.1 Psychrobacter sp. | reverse complement strand
TTGGCATATCGGGCGGTGCTAGTGGGCAGTGGGGCGGATGCGTTGAGCGGGGCAGATTTGGTTGCGGCTGCTCTAGGCGGACGGACGCAGTTGGATTTGTATCAGGGGCGACGGTTTGAGGTGGGGGCGGATAACAAAGCCTACAATCAGGTGAGTTTTGAGCGGTATCGCATCAGCTTAAATACCCCGCCCAAAGATGCGGTGACTGAGGAAAATGTGGAAACGCAACCGCTGTCCACCTTGTGGCAGTCGGCAACGGGGGCGGGAACGGCGACAAGGTTAAATCCGTCGAATGAGGCGGGCGAAGGGCAAAGTGTAAGGCAGTCGGCACAAGCGGAATTGGGCTATCGCTTGGCGTTGCCGTGGCTGCTGATTCTGGGCACGATGCTGGCCGTGCCCCTGGCTCTGGGATTTTGAGCCGAAAGGTTTGTCGATCGGCTGTTGCCTGCCATTATGATTTTTACCGCCTCGGCGTTGGTGATTATTTCGCTCAAATCGTCCATCAGCAAAGGTAATGCCTCCGTGTGGGCGTATGCAGGGGCGATTGTTGGGTTTATGGCGTTGGCGTTGTATCTGAATTGGGCAAGTCGCATTCATCATCGGGTACGGTTTGGGTTGCGAAAAAGTGAATCGCATCAGGCTGAGAGTGGGCAGGGGGGCAAATGATGAAAACGATGTTGTCCAAATTCTCAGAAATTAGTTCAGCAAATGGCATTGCCTCGGGCAAGTTGCTCTCTCGCTACGTCAAAAAACAAGCCTTGTTTGCCATGTTGTTTGCGGTGCTCGGGCTGTGGCTGTTGCAGGTGGTGTTCTCGTATTTGTCGGAATTGGAACGCATTTCAGACAGCTATACCTATGTCGATGCGATGCGGTATATTTTGTACCGTTCGCCTTATTTTCTTGAGCAATTTATGCCGACGGGAGCGTTGCTGGGGGCAGTGGTTGGGTTGGGTCTGCTTGCCAATCATAGCGAGCTGACCGTGATGCGGTCTGTGGGCTTGAGCGTGTATCGTATCGTGGGTTGGGTACTGGTGCCTGCGATGCTGTTTGTGGCGTTGGCGTTGGCGGTCAATCAGTTTGTGTTGCCCACGTCCAATCAATTGGCGAGCCAAATTCGTGACCCCGATGCGTCTTTGCTGGCATCGGTGAGTGGCTATTGGACGGTGCAAGAAGGCAATAGTGACAGTGCGGATAGAGCGGGCGAGCGGGACATTGTGTTTATTGACTATGCCGATGAAAATGGCAATTTGGGCGAGGTCAAACGCTGGCGGATTGATGCGGACAATAATTTGGTGTCGGTATCACAGGCTGAAAATGGGCGTTATGTGCGTGATAGACAAAGCGAAAACAATCAAAGCAAGGACAATCAAAACGAAGGCAAAAAAGGCGAGATAGCATCGGAATCCGATACATATGACTGGCAACTGAGCGACGTGACGACCTTAAACCTACAACCCTTGGGGCGGGGGTCAGAAAGCACGGTTACGGTGCAAAACAACGATACTAGCAATGTGTCTAACACCAACCAACGCCAATCTGCTGAGTTAATGGCAAGCAGTCAACCGCTAGTGACGCAAACCGCTACCGCCAGCGAGCAAGTGACCTTGCCGATTTCGCCCACGTCGGTGCATTTGCTCACTCGCCGTGCTGAGGATTTGTCGCTGACCGAACTGTATGCCTTCGGCAAATTTAACGACGCACAAAATACCCGCTCGCTGGAACATGAGCTTGCCTTTTGGCAAAAACTGCTTTCCCCCTTTGCGATTTTGTCGCTGGTGGTGGTGGCGTGTTCGTTCGTGTTTGGGTCGTTACGCACCCACAGTTTGGGATTGCGGATTGTGGTGGCGTTGTTATTTGGCTTGTTGTTTAGCTATGTGCAAGATTTGGTCGGATTTATTAGCCTAGCGACGGGCGTATCGCCCCTTTTGATGGTGTTGTTGCCAATCTTAGCGAGCGTGGGGCTGGGTGTTTATTTGCTTAAGAAACAAAGTTGAATTACCACTGTTAACTCATTTAACTGGTTTGGCGTAGGCGGTGGCTTTAGCCCTGCAGTTTTGAGGAATTTATTAGCAAGCTGGGCTACATAATGTCCTGATTTAAGTTTAGAGCAAGAGGGTTAAAACAATTCCCCCGCTTCAACCACTTCAAAATTAAGTGAAATTTGTTCTTGTTGCCGTCGTTTCATCTGCTCAATCTTTTTGCGTCGTCCGACCACAAGGCGTAACACTTCCCGTTTTTGTTCATCGCTCATCTCAAACCACAACTGACGCTCGGTGCGATTTCGCAAGCACCCGAAGCAATAGCCTTTTTTGTTGCTTTTGCACACCCCAACACACGGGTTGTCGATGGCAAACATTTCGATTTGGTCAAACATAGATTGAAAGGCGAAAAGATGACATTGCCGTGATTGTAGCATGGTAAACTCATAAAATATCCATTCAACCGGCGTGAGAAACCTATGAATATCATTTATGTACACGGATTAGACAGCAGTAGCCAGTCCAACAAGGCGTTGGCATTGGTCGATTATGTCAATAAGCACGAGCCAAGCATGACCGTGCATCACCCTGATTTGAACATGCCCCCGCCTCAAGTGCGAGAAAAGTTGCTTGCGTTGGTTAATGAGCTAAACCCTGTGGTATTGGTAGGCAGTTCGCTCGGCGGATTTTTTTCGACGTTTATCAGCAATGCAACGGGCACGCCAGCGTTCTTACTCAATCCCAGCACCGAACCACACGAAACGTTAACCCGATTTTTTGAAGGCAAGCCCGAGAAATCCCCTGAAACCGTGGGCATGGTGACCGATGGCGGTTGGGCATTAAAGCGGAAGGATTTGACGTGGTTTGCACAGCACGAGCTGACCTGTGTGCAATATCCAAAAAGACTGGCGGTACTACTAAAAACAGGTGATGAATTGCTGAATTTTCAGACTGCCGAGACGTTTTATCGGGAACAGGGCGTGACGGACATTATCGTGCAAAATGGAGGTGACCATCGCATCAGTGATTTTGAGAAACAATTGCCTCATCTCATCAGTTGGGTGAAAAAGATGAGGTCGGAATTGGCAATGTCCAAATAAACGACACCAAATGACGCATAGAATGGGCAATCGGGTTTGATAGGCAATTAGACAAGGTATAATGCCCGGTGAATAAGCAAATTTAATACAAGGAACACCATGAGCCAATATACCGCTCAGTCGTTAGAAGTCTTAGAAGGGTTAGAGCCTGTGCGTCGTCGCCCAGGCATGTACACCGACACCACTCGCCCCAATCACCTTGCTCAAGAGGTTATCGACAACTCAGTAGATGAGGCGTTGGCGGGCTATGCCAAAAATATCACGGTGCAATTGCACGCCGATGGTTCGCTGTCGGTTGAAGACGACGGGCGAGGCATGCCGACCGACATTCACCCCGAGTTTGGACAGTCGGGCATTGAACTGATTTTGACTCGTTTACACGCAGGCGGAAAATTCTCGACATCGAACTATCAAGTGTCGGGCGGTCTGCATGGCGTGGGCATTTCGGTGGTCAATGCCTTATCCACACGCGTAGAGGTCACGGTGTGGCGAGATGGTACGCAGTTTGACATGGCGTTCGAAAACGGCACGCCTGTCAGTCCATTGACCGAATCGGTTAGCTCGAACAAACGCAAACGAGGCACACGGGTGCAGTTTTGGGCAGAGGGGGCATTTTTTGATACGCCTAAATTTAGCGTCAAGCAACTCAAACACACGCTCAAAGCCAAAGCCGTGCTATCGGCAGGGTTAACCATCACTTTTATCGACGACATCAACGACGAAAAAATTGTCTGGCAATTTGCCGATGGCGTGGTGGAATATCTAGGTGAGCAGTTGGAAGGGTTAGAAACCTTACCGCCTGAACCTTTTTATTATACGCATGAGGCAACCGATGGCGAGCGGGCAGGCGTGACTTTTGCCTTGTCATGGCTTCCCGAAGGCGGTACGCCTGTGCAAGAAAGTTATGTCAACCTGATTCCAACGGCTCAAGGGGGCACGCACGTCAACGGGTTACGCACGGGTATTTTGGAAGCCTTGCGAGAATTTTGTGACATTCACAACTTGTTACCTCGCAACGTCAAGCTTACAGGTGAGGACGTGTGGGACGGGGTGAACTACATCTTATCGCTTAAATTTAGCGAGCCACAGTTTAGCGGACAAACCAAAGAACGCTTGTCGAGCCGTGAAGCGGCGGGGGCGGTACAAACGCTCGCCAAAGATGCGTTTAGCTTGTGGCTCAATCAGCACGCTGAACTGCGCACGCAAATTGCCGAGCGTGCGATTAGCAAAGCAGGCAAACGCCTAAAATCCGCCAAAAAAGTCGCCCGAAAAAAAATCACCCAAGGTCCTGCTTTGCCAGGCAAATTGGCGGATTGTAAAGGTGACATTCGAGACGGGGCAGAGCTGTTTTTGGTCGAAGGGGACTCGGCGGGGGGCAGTGCCAAACAAGCCCGAGACCGCCATTTTCAAGCCATATTGCCACTGCGAGGTAAAATCCTCAACACGTGGGAAGTCTCGCCAGACACGGTGCTGTCGTCTAATGAAATTCATGACATTGCCAATTCGATTGGTGTTGACCCTGCCTCGGACGACTTGAGCTAGTTACGCTATGAAAAAATATTTATCTTAGCTGATGCCGATTCGG
>JAAXIL010000248.1 GCA_012270355.1 Psychrobacter sp. | reverse complement strand
GTGATAGCGAATGGCAACTTGATCCTCGATGCGATTTACTTCCTCCTCATGGCTAGGCTCAATGCCATACGCCCACGCACTCAAATTGACATAATAGGACTTATCCGCCTCATATTGCGAAGCGTTCAACGCATAAAACTGGTCAAACGCATAAATCACGGTGCCATCAGCAGTGACCAAACGTAAAATAGCCTCTTGTTGGTCATCGCAAGCAATGACACGCTCAATTTTTGCGGTCACGCCATACGGACTATTCACACAAGGGTAGGCATTGACTAAAGATTTGGGTTTGCCATTTGCCATCGCCAGCACTTGGTTAATGTGACATAGCTCATTGCTGGCAATCAGTAAATTGTCTTGTTCTTGACGATTTGGCATGGATTGGTTGGCAAACAACCCACGAGGCATCACCGCCGTTTCAATCGCTTGTTGTAACCAATTTGGCACATCAGTCGCCACGTCATTGGTCAAAATGTCCCAGTGATCGCCATGCCCTGCCGACTGCTCGCAGTTTAAGGAAACTTTAGTCGGGGCATTTACCCCATTCGTCCCTAATTTTGACCCTGAGTTGTCGTTGGAATGGGTTTGTTGATTATCCGTATATTGATAGCGTTGCGTGGTCATAAGCGGTGGCTTGTATAAAAATAGGATTAAAAGATGCTTATATGATAAGGCTAGATGGCATAAAAACAAGCCCCGCTCTTTTAATTGGAACGTAGCAGAACAGATAACCGCATAGAAACTCACCCAAACGTTACCTATTTGCGACGTTTGGCGTCTTTTGCGGATTGCAGTGGCATGGCGATAGCCATTGGGGGCAGGATATGGCAAACTATCCCCTCAAAATCTTGCCAGCAGTCCCTAACGCACGTTGCGATGGTTCGTTTGCGATTGGCTTGGCGTGTTATCAAACCTGTCAACAATGCCCTAACGCCCTTATGTTTCGTCCGCTATCCTTATTTTTAGGCTTACGCTACACCCGAGCCGAACGCAATAACCGTTTTATTTCCTTTATCTCTTTGGTGTCCATTTTGGGTCTGACCTTGGGCGTGGCAGTGCTTATCACGGTGCTGTCGGTCATGAACGGGTTTGACCGTGAGATTAAAAGCCGTATTCTGGGCATGGTGCCACAAGCGACAGTGTCATCGCCCGAGCTGATTACCGACTGGCGAGACTTGGCGACCCAAATCCAGCAAGACCCCGACGTGACAGCAGTTGCCCCATTCATCGAATTGCAAGGCATGCTAACCTCCAATGGTCAGGTGGCGGGCATCATGGTGTCGGGCATTGAACCTGACTATGAGCAGGACGTGTCGATTATCGATGACCACATGGTATCGGGTAGTCTAGACACCTTGCAAGGCGGGGAGTTTAACATCGTGCTGGGCGAGAGCATGGTGCAAGCGTTGGGGCTACAGATTGGCGATAAGGTCACGTTGGTGTTACCCGAAGCGTCGCCGTCGCCTGCGGGCGTGATTCCTCGCTTTAAGCGATTTACGCTCACAGGGGTGTTTAACGTCAGTAAAGAAGTCGATAATTTGGTGGCGTATATCCCGATGAACGATGCGGCAAAGCTCTTACGCCTGCCTGAAGGGGCACAGGGCATGCGCATGAAGGCGGAAGATATTTTTAAACCCCCACAAGTGGCGGACAAAGCCATGATGATAGCCCCAGAACGTCTTTATTCAAACAACTGGACAATCTCGCATGGCAATTTGTTTAGTGCCATTCAGATGGAAAAGGCGATGATAGGGTTGCTTCTGTTTTTAATTATTATCGTGGCGGCGTTCAATATCGTGTCTAGCTTGGTGATGACGGTCACCGACAAACAATCAGACATAGCCATTTTAAAAACCTTTGGGGCAACGCCGAAGCTGATTTTGCAAGTGTTTATGATTCAAGGCATGATTATCGGGGTGATCGGCACGGTTATCGGTACAGTGATTGGGGTGACGTTGGCATTAACCATTAGCGACGTATTTGGCTATGTGGCTGCCATTTTTAACTTGCATTTATTCGATGCTTATCCAGTTAACTTTTTGCCGTCGGATGTCAAGGTCAGCGACGTGCTCATCATCGTGGTGGCATCATTCTTACTGTGCTTTTTGATGACGATTTATCCTGCCTACCGTGCTTCCAAAATTCAGCCTGCCCAAACTTTAAGATATGAGTAAGTAAAATTGATTGTCTTTATTTTGCGAACCCCACCCCAACTCTCCCCTTAAAAAGGGGAGGGAGCCTAACCCCCTCCTTGCTAAGGAGGGGGTTAGGGGGAGGTTTCTAATACTGTATTAATAACCGAAAGCTAGGAATATATGACCGATATTTTAACCGCAACCAATCTTAGCAAAGTGTTTGATGACGGCAACGTCAAAACCGAAGTGCTCAGTAACCTAAATCTCACGGTGCGAGCAGGCGAACGCATTGCGGTAGTGGGCACCAGTGGGTCGGGCAAAAGTACCTTGCTTCACCTGCTTGGCGGGCTAGACATTCCAACCTCGGGTGAGGTGTGGCTGGCAGGAAAATGCCTGAATAAGATGAACGAAACCGAGCGGGGCGAAATGCGAAATCAGCATTTGGGCTTTGTTTATCAGTTTCACCATTTATTACCCGAGTTTGATGCAGTAGAGAATGTGTCGATGCCACTGTTGATGCGTAAGTCCGTATCGATAAGCGAAGCGCGACAACAAGCCGAAGCCTTGCTCGAGCGGGTGGGCTTGTCGCATCGAATGCATCATCGTCCTAGCGAGTTGTCCGGCGGTGAGCGTCAACGGGTAGCGATTGCAAGGGCATTGGTCACCAAACCTGCGGTGGTGCTTGCGGATGAACCGACGGGCAATTTAGACTATGATAATGCCCAAAGCGTGTTTGCATTGCTTGCCGAGTTGCAAGAGACAATGGGTATGTCACTACTCATGGTGACGCATGACCGCACGCTGGCAAGCATGGCAGACCGTCAGTTACGCCTTAAAAATGGGCATTGGGCAGAATTTGAGGCGGGGTAGGTTTTGCGAAAAAAAGCCCTGCATCATCACAGGGCTTTCTTATTGACTATAAATTATCGCACTTTAGTGAGCGTCATTTCCATTTTTTTACCGTCGTTATTTTGCACCACTTTGACGGGCAGATAGTCGAGGCTAGGGGCGAGCCAAAAGCTAGTAGAACGGCTGTTGTCGCCATGCACTCTATCCACTCTAACAGTGTCAAACGTGCCAGCAGGGACGGTGATGCTATAGTTGCCGACTTTCTTAAATGGTGTTTTTTCAATGTCGGTTTTCTTGGCCATGTAATAATTGCCCGTAAAGCGATTGGCAAGTAAGTCTTGGCGGATTTGTATTTCCAAACTCAAATCATCGTATGCTCGGTTGGCGGAAGTGGACGTCGTAGTTTTGCCTTTATAAGTGCTTGCCACTTTTTTTGCCCCATTGCTGAAGCTTAAATTGTGCGTCCGACCCACGCCAAACACTTTGTAAGTGGTGCTGGCTTTGCTGGGAGTCACGTCATTGCCCGACAGTGTGAACGAGCTGGACTGACTGGCAGACGCCACACCCGCTACCCGAGCAGACACTTTATAATTCCAGTTTGAGCCAGATTTAGTCAGGGTACGGGTTGCCGTACCTTTATATTTGTTGTCTACCGTAAAGTTATAGTCGGCAGTCACAGGTTCAATCGCCCCTGCTTGAGCGGGTAGGGCAGTGGTTGCCGTCATGCCAGCCACACCTGCGATGCCAATTAATTTTTTTAAGCTCATGGACATTCCTTATTAAAATGATTCAAATGTAACCCTTATATGGTCATATTTTCTTACATTTTAAAGAGGCAATAATCAAAGGATGACAGAGGTTTTGTGAAGGATTCTTTCTGGGCGTAGGGAAATGGGGAATTTAGGATAAATGAGAGCAATAAAAAACCCCATCGTGTGATGAGGTTTGATAACAATATTTTCTAAATCAATGACCCGTGCCGTTAATGGTACGTACCATTTCTTCTACCATCTTTTTGGCATCTCCAAAAATCATCATGGTTTTATCAAGGTAGAACAAGGGGTTATCTAGCCCGGCATAGCCCGTATTCATTGACCGTTTGATGACCATCACGGTTTGAGCTTTGCTCGCTTCCAAGATTGGCATGCCAAAAATTGGCGAGTTCGGGTCATCTTTGGCAGACGGGTTGACCACGTCGTTTGCCCCAATCACTAGCACAACATCCGTGCTGGCAAAGTCTGAGTTAATTTCGTCCATTTCTAAAATGTCATCATACGGCACGTCCGCTTCAGCAAGTAGCACGTTCATGTGCCCAGGCATCCGCCCCGCCACAGGGTGAATGGCAAACCGCACGTTGACACCTTCTTCTTTCA
The DNA here is from genome assembly GCA_012270355.1 of Psychrobacter sp. GTDB lineage: Bacteria > Pseudomonadota > Gammaproteobacteria > Pseudomonadales > Moraxellaceae > Psychrobacter. Next base: position 787 of record JAAXIL010000248.1, on the reverse strand, counting down.
AAAGCTCGTACAGTTCTTTCACCGCATTTTGGGCACGCCCTTGTGCCATGCCATAACCAGGCACAATGATGACATCAGAGGCATTGCTCATTAAGAAACCGGCATCTTCAGGTGAGCCAGACTTATAAGTTTTGGGAGCACCGTCATCATCGCCACCCACCGCTGCTGCCGCACCCATGCCACCAAACAGCACGTTCATGAGCGAGCGGTTCATGGCTTTACACATGATATAGGATAAAATCGCCCCTGATGACCCGACCAGCGAGCCTGCAATGATGAGCATGGAGTTCCCGAGCGTAAAGCCAATGCCAGCTGCTGCCCAGCCCGAAAAGGAGTTGAGCAGGGACACCACCACGGGCATATCACCGCCCCCAATCGGGGCAATCCACATCCAACCGAACACCACCGCAAGCAACGTCATGACGTAAAACGCCATGAGATTGTCAGTCACAAAATAGATGCCCCCAAACACAAGCATGGCAATAAATAGCAATGCCTGCACGGGCTTCACCCAGCCACCACCGACGGTCTTCGCCCATTTTTTTCCACCTAACTTGCCAAACGCAAACACGGAGGCTGAAAATGTGATTGCCCCGATAAAGCAACCGATAAACAGCTCGATACGAGCGATGGTGCTATGTGCTTCACCCGTGTGCAACACGGTCGCTAACGCAATCGCCACCGCTGCCAAACCGACAAATGAGAGCAGGATAGCTAGGGTGTCGGGCATTTGAGTCATGGCAAAGGGTTTTGCCGGCCCCCGGCCCAAAAGCTCCACAAAGACCGA
>JAAXIL010000225.1 GCA_012270355.1 Psychrobacter sp. | reverse complement strand
CCCAAAAGAGGTGGAAAGCACTGCAAAAGGTGTGGGAATTTTGGCAGGCTTGAAATGTGGGTTATATGATGAAGAAATTTGGCAGGCGTCATGGCAATTGGATACTGAGTTCAACCCGCAACTTAGCCATGATGAGCGAGAGGCATTACTGGGTAAATGGCATAGGGCAGTGCAACAAACCCTAAATCAATCAACATAAGTTTAATGGTCATTGTGCACTCAACTAAGCAATTACAAGATATACAATTCGTAACGCAAGCCATGTCTTACTCCAACGCAGATTACAGTGCGTTTCTTGTCTAGAAGGATTGGCTATTGCTAGTATATGTGGTGTTGAATCAACGGCTTTAGACGTTTGGGTTTAACTCAAATACCTGATGTTTTCAACTTTTTGAATCTTCTAGTCTAATTAGTCTATCTTTAAACATTATATTTTAAGGGATAATAATATGAGTAACCATGACAATATTGATCGCGATGCTGTAAAACACATGTCAGATGAAACCAAACATGACTTAAATGCTGATCCTATCACTGGAGAACCAGGTTCACATCCTGTTGGTACTGCTGTAGGTGGTGTTGGTGGTGCAGCGGCTGGTGCAGCCATTGGTTCAATGGCAGGACCTTTAGGTACGCTTATCGGTGGTGCGGTTGGTGCCGTAGTTGGTGGCGGTGCAGGACACGCTGCAGGCGAAGCCATTGATCCAACTCATGAAGAAGAGTACTGGCGTGCAGAACATGCTAATGCGGACTACTATGTAGAAGGTCATGATTTTGATCGTGATTATCATCCTGCGTATGCCGTGGGTTATGCTAACCGTCACCGCTATCCTGCCGATGCTCGTTTTGAAGATCATGAATCAGATCTTGAACGTTCGTGGAATGAAGTTAAGGGTGAATCACGTTTAGCTTGGGCAGATGCCAAACATGCTTCTCGTGATGCTTGGAATCGTGTGAGCTAATTATTAGCCAATCTCGAATAAAAAAGACCTGATTTTTCAGGTCTTTTTTTATGGGAGCTTTTAATCATTGAGCAAATTAAAAAAAGATGTTGCACCTTAAATTTTTACTGTCAATGCAGAGTTCAATACAGTTTCGTGTTTACTTAATTTTTCTTCACTCAGTTTCTTATCATCTTTATCACTGATATAAAACATATCTTCCGCTCGTTCGCCTAGCGTGGTGATACGGGCGGCGTGAACTTCGATATTTCGATCTAAAAACACTTGCCCAATACGGGCAAGCAATCCAGGTTGGTCAAGTGTTGCCAATGTCATGACATGCTGATGATTGGCTTCATTGTACTGAAACTCGATCGTGGTCGGCACGACAAAGTTTTTAAGCTGGCGAGGCAACCTTTTTTGCACCAGCTTAGGGGTGTCGGGATTTTTAAACGCATCAATAAGGCGAAATGTAAGCTCGTGTTGCCGCTCAGGATCAGTAAGTAGCGTACCTTGACGATCAAAAATCACGTAAGAATCTAACGCGAAATCACGGGTGGCGGTAATAACCCGTGCATCCATCACGTCTAAATCCATTTGATCGAATACTGCCATCGTCACCGCAAACAAATTGTCTTGATCTTGGGTATAGACAAAGACTTGCACCGCATCCAATGCCAGTTCTCGATGTTCTCTAAGTACCACGAGCGGTTCAACACCAGCGGTAAACGCTTTGCCAACGGGTGGGTGCGATAAAATGGATTCGGTGTGCCAAAGGATGTCATCGGGCAATTCACGCATAAAGTAATCATCACCCAACTCATCCCACATGGCGAATACCTCATCAGGGACAAGATGCTTGTAATCGACTTGCTTTAATAGCACTTCGGCAGCTTGTCGAGTTTGGGTAATCATATCCGCACGGTTAGTAGGGGCGTCCAAATCAGCTCGCAAAATCCGCCGAGTTTGGGTGTAGAGTTGCCGCATGAGAGTCGCCCGCCAACTGTTCCAAAGCTGAGGATTAGTAGCGTTCATGTCAGCAACGGTCAACACATACAAGTGATTAAGGTGCGTGACATTACCTACTTTTTCTGCAAATTCGGCAACAACTTCGGGATCTGAAATGTCTTGTTTTTGGGCGGTTAAAGACATGAGCAAATGATGTCGAGTGAGCCAGCCAACCAACTCGGCATCTTTTTGACTCATGCCATGCGTGAGACAAAATTCAATGGCATCAGCTTCACCCAATTCGCTGTGGTCGCCGCCACGGCCTTTGGCAATGTCATGAAATATGGCAGCGAGGGTTAAGATTTCTTTACGCTCAATGCGACGGTAGATGGCACTAACGAGATCAAATTCTTGCTCATATTTTGGGTCGGTAAAGCGATGTAACATTCGCACCAATAACAAAATATGGGCATCGACCGTGTAGCGATGAAACAAATCGTATTGCATCAATCCAATCAATGGAACAAACTGTGGTAAATAGCCTTGTAGTACCCCATAGCGTTTCATAATTCGCAAACGATGGAATAAATAGTTCTGTTCTTTAAGGTTGGCTAAAAACAGGGCTTGATGCTCAGTGTCATCACGATAGGTTTGATCGATGCCTCGTGCGGCAATTTTAAGTGCTCTTAAGGTGCGGGTACGAATTCGCTTAATACCATGCTGTCCCATGAGCAAAAACAGCTCTAAAATGGTTTCAGGATGCTTGGCAAACACATGGTGGTGGGAGATGGCAATGGCATCGCCAATCTGGTTGAAATGAGCGTTAAGTAGCACTTTCTCGGGACGTTCGGCATCGGGTAGGCGAGGCTCGATGACGGTCTCGTAATAATGTGTGGTAAGCATTTCTGAAAGCGTGAAGATTTGCATCGCACATCGATAGTAGTCTCGCATGAAGCGTTCAACAGCCGCGTTTGCGTGGTCATCATCCGTTTGTTCATAGCCTAATTGAGCTGCTATATCTCTTTGATAATCAAAGAGCAGCTTGTTTTCATCACGCCCCGTTAGCATATGTAATTGATGGCGAATTAACCATAAAAAGCCTTCAGCATGTATGAGCTCATCAAATTCTTTTTCGGTCAAAAAACCTTGAGGCACAAGATCATAAAGTTTACTGATACGAAAATGACGTTTGGTGATCCAGCCGATGGTGTGTATGTCACGCAGTCCGCCTGGGGCATTTTTAAGATCGGGTTCGAGGTTGTACTCGGTAGCATTGTGTTTAAGGTAGCGGGCGGAAGCTTCCGCCATTTTGGCATCATAGAAATCTTTTTGCGACCAAACATCACTCACAATTTGCATCGGTACGTTAGGCGAGCCACTGCGAGAGCCATCAAGCGTGTCATTACCAATTAAAAACCGAGCTTCGAGCAAGGCGGTTGCAACCGTGATGTCCTTGCTCGCTTCTACACATTCCGACACACTTCGCACCGCAAGTCCTGGCTCAATGCCAACATCCCACAATTTGGCAACAAATTGATTAACCTTGTCTTCGCTGTCGCTCGTCAGTGCTTTTGGCGACAACAACAAGATATCAATGTCAGAATGTAACGACAATTCGCCTCGTCCATACCCGCCCGTAGCAAAGAGTGCTAAGTCTGTGTCAGCCAGACCACATTTTTTAAATAATGCCATCAGTAAGCTGTCTGCCGCACACACCCTAGCCTGCACCAAATCCCTAATATCTACTCCATTCGAAAGAGCCTCGTTTATTTCCTGTTCGATAAGGGTGATCCACTCTCGAATGCCGAGCGTCACAGGGTTAATGTCATTGGCAGTTATATCGTGCAAAGGCGTGAGTATCGGGCGTTCGGGGTCACAAAATAAACAGCACTGCTCGGTGGTAGGAGATTAGTTAGGGCTTATTAAATAATGTATCTAAGCAGTTAAAAAGCTTAAATCTTCCTCGGGGCGAGCGGTAAACACCTCACAGCCGTTGTCCGTCACCATCAGCGTGTGTTCCCACTGGGCAGAGAGTTTGCGATCTTTGGTGATGGCGGTCCATTTGTCGGGCAAAATTTTGGTTTGCCATTTACCTTGATTTATCATCGGCTCAATCGTAAAGCTCATGCCTGTTTGGAGTGGTAGCCCCGTACCTTTTTTGCCTGCGTGCATGACTTGTGGGGCATGGTGAAATTGGTTACTGATGCCGTGTCCGCAAAATTCTTTGACGATGCTAAAGCGTTCGGGCTTTACCACGGCTTCAATGGCGGCACCAATGTCGCCTAAATATGAGCCATTTTTCACCGTTGCCATGCCTGCATACAATGCTTTTTGAGCAACATCAACCAAACGATTTGCCATGATTGACCCTTCGCCGATAATCCACATTTTTGAGGTGTCACCAAAATAGCCATCTTTGATTACGGTCACGTCAATATTGATGATGTCACCATCTTTGAGCACTTTGTTGTCATCGGGGATGCCATGACAAACGACGTGATTCACCGAAGTGCAAATGGATTTTGGGAATGGCGGACTGCCATAATTAAGGGGAGCAGGAATAGTGCCTTGCTCATTGACCATATAATCATGGGCAATTTGATTGAGGGCTTCGGTGGTCACACCTGCTTTAACATGGTCATCGAGCATAATAAGCACATCGCGTGCCAGCTTGCCTGCAACCCGCATTTTTTCTATAGCGGTTGGAGTTAAAATGGGTACATTTTGGTCGGTCATAAGTCTAAAGGTGTTCTAAAAATATAAGAGCGGTATCATAACACAGTCAAGGCAGAGTCGCCCGTAGCATATTATTAAGTTTAAGCAAAAAGGCCGCAATAGGTTTGGTGAGATTGGGGCGGTGTGCCCAAAGTTGGGTAACCGAATAGCCTAACTCATCCGCAAACAAAATTCGCATTTGCCTTGATGCCACTTGCCTTTTGACATAATCCAACGGCTGAACCGCCCCGCCTATCTTATCCGTATAGCGAATAGATAAATATTGTACGCCGCGATCACTATGATGAATCACATCTTTTGGGTTGTTTCTGTCTGCTATTGCTTGATTTAACGCTGACATCACCATATCAGTATTCATACGATTAGACACCTTCCAGCCAACAATACAGCGGGCAAACACGTCAATGATGAAGATGGTATATACCCAGCCACTCAATGTGTTAACGTAAGTAAAGTCAGCCACCCATAGGTGGTTAGGGCGATGGGCTGTGAAATCACGGTTGACTAAATCATCAGCTCGCTGTT
>JAAXIL010000219.1 GCA_012270355.1 Psychrobacter sp. | reverse complement strand
TATTGAGTTTGAACCCCACGGCGTGAAGGTGATTGACGTGATGCCTTTGTGGGCAAAAACCAACCTGACCGCAGGCGACCCCGCCACCAGCATGGATCGACTGGGCATTCGTCTCACCGCTGATGACGTTGGCAAAACACTGTATAAACTGACCGTTACGCCCAATAAAAAAACTAGTGGCGTTCATTTCCCCGTCGGTATCCCTGCCAAAGCTCTCAATAGCGTGGCTCAAGTGATGCCTGACAGTCTGGTGCGTAGCGTGAATAAAATCATCGGGGTATAAACTGAGGCATAAACTCACTGAGTTTATCTAAAAATGCTATGATGCGGGGCTAATTTTGCTGAAATTGTCCCGTTTTTTATGTCTGAATTTACGCCGAGTAAGACAACCGACTTACTTAATGTCAAAGCTTACGATTTCGATTTACCCGAACCACTCATCGCCCGCTATCCGCTTAAGCAACGCAGTGCTTCTCGCTTGCTGTATGTGCCAGCAGACAAACCATTAGCCGACAAGCAATTTACCGATTTACCTGACTTACTACAAACAGGCGATTTATTGGTGTTCAATGACACCAAAGTGATGAAAGCTCGACTGTTTGGTCAAAAGGATACGGGCGGTAAAATTGAGGTATTGGTTGAGCGACTGTTAGAACGAATAGTGGAAACGCTGGGTAATGATGCGGACGTAACCCAAGGCAAAGACAACGTCGCGTTATGTCATGTCAAAGCGAGCAAAGCCCCGAAGGTTGGGCAAACTTTACAGTTAGCCAATGGGGCGATGCAAGCAGAAGTCTTAGGACGGCAGGAAAACTTGTTTGTTTTGGCATTTTCTCGCCCGATTTTACCCGACCTTGAGCAATATGGTGAGCTGCCGATTCCGCCCTATTTTAACCGCCGAGCCGATGAGACGGACAATGAGCGGTATCAAACCGTGTTCCATGACCCTGCCAAACAAGCCAGTGTGGCTTCCCCAACCGCTAGCCTGCATTTTGATGACACTATTTTTAAGAGGTTAACAGCGAAAGGAATTGACTCTGCGTTCGTCACGTTACATGTTGGGGCAGGCACGTTCGCCCCAGTTAAAAGCGAGGATTTATCGGGTCATGTGATGCACAGTGAGTATGCTCACCTGCCCGATGACACTGCCGATAAAATCAAACATACCAAATCTAACGGCGGACGGGTGATAGCCGTCGGCACCACCGTGACCCGAGTGCTGGAAACCGCTTATCAAAAAACGGTTCGGGAAAGTAGGCAGGATTCACCATCGCTTCAAGGCTGGTCAGGCGATACGGATATTTTTATTTACCCAGGTTTTGAATTTGGCGTAATTGATGCCTTAATCACCAATTTTCATTTGCCCAAATCTACTTTGCTTATGTTGGTGTCCGCCTTTGCGAGCAAGTCGCAAATTGATGAGGCTTATGCCCATGCCATTGCTAATCAATACCGCTTTTTTAGTTATGGCGATGCCATGTTTTTGGAAAAAAATCAAAACTGATTTCAATGTTTTTAGCTATTCTAAGGTTAATGCTGGCACGTCTTGTCCTCGTTTGGCATAAAACTCAGAAACAAATTCATCAAAGCGGTCTTGCTCAATCGCTTCACGAATACCCGCCATTAGGCGTTGGTAATAACGCAAATTGTGAATGGTCGCAAGTTGAGCCCCGAGCATTTCTTTACATTTATTCAGATGATACAAATACGCACGGCTAAAGTTTTGGCAAGTGTAGCAATCGCACTCAGGGTCTAATGGCGACTCGTCTTCTCGGTATTGGCTGTTGCGGATGCGTACCACACCGCCATTGTCGGGGTCACCCGTCACAAAATAATGCCCATTGCGAGCGTTACGGGTAGGCATGACGCAATCAAACATATCCACGCCTCGACGCACCGCCTCCACAATATCTTCAGGTTTGCCCACGCCCATCAAATAGCGAGGACGATTAGCAGGCAGATGGTTGGGCATGTAATTGAGCACTGCCAGCATTTCCTCTTTTGGTTCACCCACAGATAATCCGCCAATGGCATAGCCATCAAAGCCAATGTTCAATAGCCCTTCAAGCGATTGCAATCGCAAGTCTTTGTACATACTGCCTTGCACAATGCCGAATAACGCATTGGTATTGCCCAGACGGTTGTGTTCATCTACGCACCGTTTGCCCCACCGTAGCGACAATTCGAGCGACTTTTGAGCTTCCACCTTAGTCGCAGGATACGGCGTACATTCATCAAACTGCATGACAATGTCTGAGTTTAATGAATACTGAATTTGCATGGACTTTTCGGGCGACAAAAAAACCTTTGCCCCATCAATGGGCGACTTAAACGCCACGCCTTCCTCAGTGATTTTTCGCATCGCCCCAAGGCTAAAGACTTGAAACCCGCCCGAATCGGTCAAAATAGGCTTGTCCCAATGCATGAACTGATGCAATCCACCAAACTTGTCGATGATTTCCGTACCAGGGCGTAGCCACAGATGGAAGGTATTGCCAAGGATAATGTCTGCACCAATTTCTTTAATGTCTCGAGGCAACATGGCTTTGACCGTGCCATAAGTGCCAACAGGCATAAACGCTGGTGTTTGTACGTCGCCATGCGTGAGATGTACCGTGCCTCGTCTGGCTCGTGACTCACCAACGGCAGTTTTATGAAGGGTAAATAGCATAATTATTGGACTCTGTTATTCAATTGCTAGTTTAGGACTGACGCAAAAAGTATTAATTTTTGACGTAGGCTGGGCATCTTGCCCAGCAAATATAAGACCATCGTCAATGCTGGGCTAAAGCCGCAGCCTACAAGAATCCTAATTCTGTGTAAGTCCTATAATTATAATAGTAAAAAATAAACAATAGAAAAGCCCTCGAAAGGGCTTTTAAATGATTAAATAATATTTAGACTACACACACGTCGCTTTATTCATTGCCAACCCCTAATAAAAGTACTAATTTATTAGAGGCAGGCTCTTATTACATGATTACATCGCAGGCAGTGGCGGAGGGGTAATCCCCGTCGAAATCGGCTCTTTTTTCGGGGTCACGTCACGAGGTTGATACACCTTCGGCTCACGTGGCTCACGCCCTGCCATGATGTCTTGCAACTGGTCACGGTCAATGGTTTCCCATTTCATCAAAGCATCAACCATGGCGTGCATTTTATCCTGATTGGCTTCAATCAACTCACGGGCAATGTCGCATTGTCCCACTAACAACCGACGCACATCATCATCCACCTTTTGTTGCGGTTCTTCAGAAATGGTGCGAGACGATGAGCCAAAATAGCCTTGCGAGCTGTCATCATCTTCATAAACCATAATACCCATCGCATCAGACATGCCATATTTAGTAACCATTGCTCGAGCCATTTTGGTAGCTCGCTCAAAGTCGTTTGATGCCCCTGTCGATTTTTGGTTCACAAACACTTCTTCAGCGATACGTCCGCCAAACAAAATCGCAATGTCATTGAGCATTTTTGACTTGTTCTGACTGGTTTGGTCATGCTCGGGCAATTGCCACGTCACACCTAATGCCCAGCCACGAGGCATGATGGTCACTTTATGCACAGGGTCTGTACCCGGCAACATCTCGGCAACCAAAGCATGACCCGCTTCGTGATATGCCGTTGAGCGTCGTTCTTCTTCCCGCAACACCATCGACTTACGCTCAGGACCCATGTATAGCTTATCTTTTGCGTCCTCAAAGTCGTGCATATCCACGCTACCCTTGTTGCGACGTGCCGCAAATAAGGCCGCTTCGTTCACAAGGTTCGCAAGTTGAGCACCACTAAACCCAGGTGTACCTCGTGCCAACGCATTGACATCCACACCAACGGTTGATGGTAATTTTTTCAAATGCACTTTTAAGATTTCTTCTCGCCCTTTAATGTCTGGCAAGCCAACATGGACTTGACGGTCAAAGCGTCCAGGACGTAACAAGGCTTTATCCAACACATCCACACGGTTCGTAGCGGCAATTACGATAATACCATCATTGCCCTCAAAACCATCCATTTCGACAAGCAACTGGTTAAGCGTTTGTTCCCGCTCATCATTACCGCCGCCCATGCCAGCACCACGATGGCGACCAACGGCATCAATCTCATCGATAAATAGAATACAGGGTGCATTCTTTTTCGCCTGCTCAAACATATCTCGCACTCGGGACGCACCGACACCGACAAACATTTCGACAAAGTCAGACCCTGAAATCGAATAAAACGGTACTTTTGCCTCACCTGCAATGGCTTTAGCGAGCAATGTTTTACCCGTTCCTGGCGGTCCTACCATGAGAAAACCACTACTCATGGTAGCCCAAATCTTAGTAAACTTGTCATGGTCCATCAAAAAATAGAACACTTAAACTACTTCTTCTTTGGCTTCTTCACAGCCTGCCACGTCGCTAAAATTCACCTTAATTTGGTCTTCGGACAACATTTTGGCTTTGGATTTACCAAAACTCATCGGACCACCAGCCCGACCGCCTGCCCCGCCCTGCATATTTCGCATAAAGAACAGGAACAAACCAATAATGAGTAGCACAGGGAAGCTGGCAATGAGCAATTGCATCATCACGCTTTGCCGTTCAGGCTCCGCCGCAACAATGGTTACATAATGCTCACGCAAGGTTGGCATCAACTCATCATCCACCACCGCAGGGCGAATCGTCGTAAATTCCGACCCATTCACCTTCTCACCCGTGATTTCCTCACCGTTGATATTCACCGTCTTAATCTGATCGTCATTCACCTGCGTGATAAACTCAGAGTAATTCAGCGTATTTGGCTCAGTCGTGTTATCAAAATTACTAAACACCACCACCAACACCCCGATGACCACCAGCCATAACAAGGTATTTTTTAACATGTCATTCACAAGCTATCCCGTCCCTACTTGATTGACTTCACAATATATTCGTGCTAGTTCATTTACTGTTAGCGATTGATTATAGCACAACTCAGCCCTAACAAACCGCCCTTACGACCCATAAAAACAACCAATAACAAGCGGTGCAAAGGGCATAAAACTCGGCAAATTTTAACTGTTTATGATTTATTCACCGAAGCGGTAATACCCTAGATTAGGTCAATGCGGATAATAATCAAGGGGTTTATCATCGAGGGTCATAAATAAGTTTGATGGAGCTATTTCCCTGAGAGCCGTTAAAACAAATCACTGATTTTTTTAGGCTCGCAAGAGAAAATCTGTGATTTTCTGAGTGAGCGTAG
>JAAXIL010000056.1:23095-25461 GCA_012270355.1 Psychrobacter sp. | reverse complement strand
CGGACAAATGGCAATCGATGCAGGCATTAACGTAGGCGTTGGCGGTAACATCGGCGTGCCAGCACTCAGCTTGCTCGATGACCCCGACCTAAACGACATGGAACTGGCAGTCTTGGAGTTGTCGAGCTTTCAGCTAGAAACCGTCACCGACCTTGGGGCAAAAGTGGCATGCGTACTCAACATGAGCCCCGACCATCTTGATCGGCATGGCGATATGCTCGGCTACCATCAAGCCAAACATCGCATTTTCAAAAGGGCAAAATCGGTCGTCATCAACCGAGATGATGCTTTATCTCGCCCGCTCGTGGCCGACGATTTGCCACGCATCAGCTTTGGTAGCAATGCCCCCGACATGGATCAATACGGACTCATTACTGAACCTGACGGCACTGTGTATTTAGCCAAAGGCACAGAGCGATTGTTGTCCGCTGATAAGCTGAACATCAAAGGTCAGCATAATTTGCTTAACGCTTTGTCAGCCTTGGCGTTGTGCGAATCGGCGGGACTGCCCGAATTAACGCTTGAGTCCATGCTCGAGACTTTGCAACATTTTGCAGGACTACCGCACCGTTGTGAGTTTATCGCTAACATCAATGGTGTGGAATATTTTAACGACTCAAAAGGCACGAACGTCGGCTCAACCAAATCCGCAATTTTAGGACTTGGTATAAGTTATCACAATCAAGACACATTCAAAAACAACCGCAAACTGTGTCTCATTTTGGGCGGGCAGGGCAAGGGGCAAGATTTTACCGAGCTAACCCCACTCATTAACGATTACGTCAGTCAAGTGTTGTTTATTGGCGAAGATGCGAGCAAAATTGAAGCAGACTTGCAGGCAAGCGGGTTAGATGAGTTGGTAGAAACGCATCAATGCGGAACGCTTGACGATGCCATGCAAACCGTGCAAACCTTAACAAGTAGCAGTCTATCGCAAATTGCAGGTGTTCTATTTTCGCCCGCTTGTGCCAGTTTTGATCAGTTTGCCAATTATGCCAAACGGGGCGAGCGGTTTAGCGAATTGGTACAAGCGATGCAATAGGTGCGATACTCATCAAGCTAATGCTTTTAGCCTACACAATAAATCTCTCAATATAACCATCAAACCAATCCCACTATGGCAAAGTCTGCACCCTATTCATCACCTTCAACCAACTTTTCCGCCTTGCCTTCGGCGGGCAGTGTACTGATGGCAAGCGTCGGCTCTTTGCTTGTCATTAGTCTGATGATGGTGGCGTCGGCTTCCATTCCGTTTGCGGTCAGCATCGGCAATCCTGATTTGTATTTTTTCTACAACCAGTTGACCTTTATTGGCATTGGCATTTTTTTAGCGACGGTGACCTATTTTTTTCGTCTCAGCTGGTTTTACGAGATGGTGTTGCAGTTTGCCATGCTCGCCATCACCACACTGTTGCTCATCGTCACCTTATTCGGTGACACCATCAATGGCTCGAAACGCTGGATAGAAATTGGGTCGTTTAATTTCCAAACCGCAGAGCTGGTAAAGCTCGTGATGGTGCTGTTTGTGGCAGACTTTGTGGTGCGTCGCTCGCACGACGTGCGGGGCAGTTGGGAAGGGTTTTATCGCATGTTCATTGTGTTTGCGATCATCGGTACGCTCTTATTATTGCAACCTGATTTCGGCTCATTAGTAATCATCGTTGGGACCATTTTTGCCATTTTCTTTGTGGCAGGAGCCCCAAAAGAGCAGTATTTTACGTTTACCGCCCTAGCAACGGGGCTGTTTACGATGGCGATTATGACGCAAAACTATCGTTTGGTTCGGGTGCAGTCGTTTCTTGACCCGTTCGATGACATGTCCAACACGGATTATCAATTGGCTCGTAGTTTAATTGCCTTCGGGCGAGGTGAAGGCACAGGCGTGGGCTACGGCGAAAGCCTACAAAAACTGGCTCACCTGCCCGAGTCGCACACTGACTTTTTGTTGGCAATTACTGGCGAGGAACTTGGCTTTGTGGGGGTGCTAACAGTCCTGCTACTACAGGCCCTAGTCATCGGAAGTACGTTGCGGATTAGCTATAATGCGTTAAAGCGAAAACAAATGCGTCTAAGCTATACTGCTTTTGGTTTTGCGGTAATATTTATTGGGCAAACCTTTGTCAATGCGGGCATGACGATGGGTGTGTTACCGACAAAAGGCTTAACCATGCCATTTTTCAGTTATGGCGGGTCGTCGATGGTGGTCAGTTTAATTATGGTGGGGTTATTACTCAAGATTAATCATCAAAGCCCTCGTATTGATCCTGCTAAATGTCGGCATTATTGACGAGGGTATGAGTTAGAAGGCTAGCCCGTCCATCCAAACACCGCGTCCCATTTCAATCCAGTTTCCTGCCATTGCGACA
>JAAXIL010000056.1:0-23085 GCA_012270355.1 Psychrobacter sp. | reverse complement strand
ATGCCGGGTCGTCGAGGGGGGGCAGTTTATTTATGGGGGTGTGAGTACTCAAGATTACTCATCAAAGCCCTCGTATTTCTCCTGCTAACTGTCGGCATTATTAATAAAACACTGATTTAGCCCGTCCGCCCCAACACCGCCTGCCCTTTTAATGGCGTTTCATCCCACTGTACCACTGCTTGAACCAGCATCCGTTCGGGTGTGTCCATCTCGACGGGGGGTTGTTTGAGTAAACCTAAGCCATGCTGGATGAGTGCCTGACACTTCTGCACACTACCGGTATCAATCGGTTGAGCTAAATTTTGCTTCGACAACTTTTGCCCATAAGCATTTTGCACAAGGGGCAAATGATGCCAAGAGCGGACGGCAGGCAAGTCTAACATGTCCATTAGTGCAATTTGAGCAGTCGTGAGGGGCAAAATGTCCAAGCCCCGCATGATATGTGTTACGCCTTGCAAACCATCATCGACACTCACTGCTAGAAAGTAGTTGATGATGCCATCTGCTCGCTTTAATACCACATCGCCTAGCGTTTGCTGAGGGTTGACGCTTTGCCAGCCTTGTAAATTATCCAAAAAGGTCACGTCACGGTCAGGCAGTTGCACCCGAATTTTATGCCCGATCCATGTCAATCCTTTGCCCAAGCAAAAACGGGGATAAACGTTAAACCCCGCTAAATCTTTGCGAGAACACTCGCAGGCATAGGCAGTGTCCGCTAGTTTATCGTGTAGATAATCGTCATAAATCGCTTGACGCTGAGATTGATAAATCACTTCACCGTCATGATGCAATCCCAAATTGTCTAGATCACGCAAAATTTGCTGACTAAATTCAGGTTTGCATCGCTGGGTGTCGGTGTCTTCCATTCGCAACAGCCAGCGACCGCCGAGAGATTTAATATGGCAATAGCTGGCGAGGGCGGTGGTCAGCGAGCCTAAATGTAGCTCGCCAGTGGGGGAGGGGGCAAATCGCCCGATGGGAATTTCGGAATTGATCAGTGGACTAGGCATGACCCCAGGTTTGTTTTTCTTTCATTTCCGATAAGGTTTTGCAGTCGATGCACTGCGTGGCAGTAGGGCGAGCCTCTAAGCGACGCAAGCCAATTTCGACGCCACAAGTTTGGCAGAACCCATAGTCACCACTGGCAATGTCTGCAAGCGATTTGTCAATTTTGCGAATCAGCTTGCGTTCCCGGTCTCGGGTGCGAAGAGCGAGAGCAAATTCTTCTTCTTGCGTCGCCCGGTCGTTGATGTCTGACAGCGATGTGGACTCGTCTTGGATGTATGTTTTGGTTTCTTCTGCATCGCCTTGCAGTTGGGCTTTCCATGTTTTGAGTACCGACTCAAAATGCTCAAGCTGAGCGTCCGACATATACTCTTCGTCCTTCCCCGCTTCATACGGCTTAATGTCCAAATTTTCGGTTTGGTTAGAGGCAGGGGCTTTGCTAGATGGATTTTTAGCGGTTGATTTACTGGCAGTTTTCGTTTTTTTAGTTGTAGATTTAGTGGTTTTGCGTTCGGTCATGGCTTCATCCTGTGTGGTGTCGTCCTGTAAAAAATAACGGCAACTTATATCACACTGTCAAAATCATTACCACTACAAAATTTACGTGAATTGATCTGCCCACCATAAAAAACCCCGCCAAACCTATATTAATTTGGCAGGGATTACGTTATTCAAAGGTGGTTATCGTCGCAACAACTTTCAATAATAAATATCAAACTGATGCTGATGCAGAAACTTCCGCCAATCGCACCACTCGACTGGACAACTCGCCATTTGCCTCAAGTTTGAGCCAGCGATAGCCTGCCTTAGCATCTTTATCATAGCCAAATTCGTCTTGCTGAGGCTCAAACTGATAGCAAGTTGAAGGTGTGGCGTAAATCTGAATGTCATCTTGTTTGTAAGCAAACTCTTGATGGACATGACCGGATATCACAGATTTAACGTGTGAAAACGGCTGAATCGTCTGCCAAAATTGTTCGCTATTGGCGATCAAATGGTTGTCAATCCATTCTGACTGCATTGGTACGACATGATGATGCAATGCCAATACGGTTGGGTCGTCGTGATTTTTTAATCTCTGTTCAATCCAAGTCAGGCTTTCAGAACTTAACCGTCCACCCACCTCGCCTACAACGCTGGAATCCAGCAGTAACAATTGCCAATGATTGAGTTGCACCCGAAAATCACTCAAAAGGCGAGTATCAGGTGCATGAGCGACAAACTTTCGCTGTTCAAACGGTAAGTCCTCGCCAATCTCGTCGGTTACATCATGATTGCCTGCAATGCAGACATAAGGGATGCCTGTTGCATCTAAGCGAGCAAAAATGTGGTCATAAATTTCAGTTTTAACTTCGTTGACTAAATCGCCCGTGACCACAATCAAATCACAACGTACGTCCTCGCTGAATGCTTGTGATAAACACCGCTCAAAGTTGTCATGACAATTCACGCCTGCAACCATCTTGTCTGGGTCAGGGAACAGATGCAAATCTGTCAACTGCAACACATTCGCCACACTATCAGGCGTGGTTATGTGTTGCGGAGGACATGAGGCATAAGAGGTCATGAGCAGATGGGTTTAGGTAAGCGGTTCAATAGATAATAGATTAAACGGTAAATTAAGCTGACAGATGGCGAATAGCTGACATGAATCGGTAATTTTGTCGATAAATGGTTATTATACTTGACAAATGTTAGTTCGTTTGACTTGTCAAGTCAATATCAATCCGTAACCGACGAGCCAAGTAAACGTAACAATTAATTTACGATGGTATTACGGAATGGCAGGCTAGATGAATGATTTTACTATAACGTTCTACCCAACCACTCGCTTTACCGCAAACGACATAAAGAACGCCACTGCCAGCGTTAGCACGATTGTCAACCCCGTTTGAATATCTAGCCACACACTGCCCCATACGCCGAGCGTAACTGCCACTTGAGCCAAAATCAACGCCAATACCAGCATTTGCTTTGGCGAATGGGCGTACAGCCGTGCAGTGAGGGCAGGTAAGACCAGCAATCCGCTAATCAGCAAACTACCGACCGCTTGCAACGCCACCGCACAAAATCCTGCCAAAATGCCCATAAACAATAGCTTTTGCCGTGCCACTGACACGCCTGCAATCTGTGCCAAATCAGCATGCGTTGCTAGTTTTACCTGCGAGTGCCATGTAACCGCTAGACCTGCCATTCCAATCACCACCATGCCCACCAGCCAAGGCATATCCGCCCATCGCATTTCCAACAGATTGCCAAACAAATAGCCCAGCACGTTCGCCTGCATTTGCGTCATCTGCGTCATGGTGAGCAGTCCAGCACATAGCAAAGACACCGCCACCACTGCTAGCACCGCATCACTTGGCAATCGCTCGTCGTCGAGCCAAAATAGCCCAAACACCACCAGCACACTCACCAAGCCAATGCCAAGTGGGGTAGGCATCTGCCACCACAACGCTAACGCCACGCCAAGCAACGTGCCGTGAGCCAACGCATCGGCAAAAAACGCCATGCGTCGCCACAGCACCAAACAGCCGAGTGGGGCAGAGAGCAGGGCAAGCAAGGTTCCTGCTAGCCATGCTGGGGCAACAATTGGTAGCCAAGCCGACCACTCATTCAAGATACTCGTCATTACACCCATCATCACTACCTCGCCTCATGCTGACAACGAGTGTGCTGATGCACATACGGCAGCTCATACTGGTGCCCAAACAGTTTGGTAAACTCAGGCGTCAACTCAATCTCACTCGGTTGCCCCGAACAGCAAATGTGCGTGTTGAGGCAAATTACCTTACGCGCCCCCCGCATCACCCAATGCAAATCGTGCGATACCACCACCATCGCACAGCGTAAAAATTCGGGCAAATCGTCAATAAAGGCGTATAGCCAACGCTCGCTTTCGGGGTCAAGCCCTTGCATTGGCTCATCTAAAATAAGCAAGTCGGGCTTGCCCAATAGACTGCGAGCAAGTAATACCCGTTGCGTCTCGCCCCCTGATAAAGCGGTGACTTGCTGGGTTAATAATGGGTCTATTGATAATTGCTCAAACAAAATCGCTTGTTCATCGGCAGTGCAACGGGATTTGACTTGAGACAGTAAATCTTTGACCCGCAAAGGCAAAATGGTAGGCACAGCAAATTTTTGTGGCACATAGCCGATTTTTGAACCCGCCCGCCGATGCACCGTTCCACTCGTGGGCTCAATCAAGCCTAAAATCACCTTCATTAACGTCGATTTGCCTGCCCCATTCGGTCCGATGATGCTCATCAATTCATTGGGCATCACGGTGAGGTTGATATTAGACAGCAAAGTTTTCTGGAAGGTTTTCTGGTTCGATAAGTTTTGACCACTTCGCCTACTTAACCCCTGACGGTCAGCGACGGCGTAACTTACCCCTGATAAAGTAAGCAAAGCAGATGAGGCATCTTGCGAGGTTAAGTTGTTCGCCAACGGGATCGGGTTGGCAACCGTGCCGTGGCTCTTAGGTCTAGCATCGTCGGTAAGTTTTAATCCCATCGTTACGCTACCTGACACTTTGCACAAAGCCCCTGAAATTCCATCACGCCATCTTGCACGGCAAACCCTGCCAACTGTTTAATGTCGGCAAGCAAACCGCTCACCGATAAATCACCAAATTCCTGCACCGCTTCACAGCTTTTACACAGCAAAAAAATAGCGGTGTGAGCATGGCGAGGATGACAGCAGGGCACATAGGCATTTTTTGAGGTGAGTTGATGGATAAATCCTTGCTCAAGCAAAAATTCCAACGTGCGATACACCGTTGGCGGGGCAACCCGTTTTGCCTCACTGGTATCGCCCGTTTGCCGTGCCTGCTCGGTGCGTTCATCTTGCACTTGTTGCATGAGGTCATACGCCCCGATGGGTTTATCTGCTTGTAATATCAAGCGATACACCCGCTCACGCAAGAGCGTAAATCGCACGCCTTGTTTGGTGCAATGGGCATTGGCAGTGGCGATGCGTTCGGCAATATCGGAATCACTCAACGCGGTCACCGAATGAATGTGCGTATCTTTATGGTCAAATTGGTCATGGTAATTGGCATGAGCTGGGTCATGATGAATGGACGCATCGGATTGGTTTGCAGTCATGGTATTCGGGTATTATTTAATAAAATAAGGGAGAATGTTATCAGGACGATTTGAGAGATGATATAAAATTAAATTTAATGTTATAATATAACATATCTGATTTGTATTATGCCTATCTTAGCATATTTACCTCATCCCCTATCGGCTTGACAGGACGATTTCTCATCATGCTTTCCTTATTCCATCAAACTTTTTCTAAACAAACCGCTTTTAATCAAACCTTGCCTCAAAAATTTGCAAAAAAAACTTTGCGAGCGTTTAGTTTGTCTGCATTGTTGGGAATAATGATGCTATCGCCAACGTCAATGGCTGATAACGCATATTATAAAAATGCCAAGTATCAGAATGCGGAAGATATAAAGACAAGCTTGATAAATGACGGTATCGCCCCACAGACGGTTGAGGGCATCATGGCAAAAACCGAGATTGCCGTGAGTAATTATCCGCTTTGGTTGCTCAGCGAAGCGGTTACCAAAAACGCTCCATCTGCCAAGTTGCTACTCGATGCGGGCGACATTGGGCATCACGGTAGCTTAAGCCCGAGCGATATGAAAACCGTGCAAGACAGCCGTTATGTGGTGTGGTTTGGCGAGGCGTTAGAAACCAATTTAGAGCAAACATTGACAAATGCACCCAATGCCATCAGCTTATACGACTTTGATGCGTTTAATCGGTTGCCATTTCGAGACGTGCAGGCAAAACCCATAGATGACACGCTTGACCCGCACATTTGGCTCGACCCTGACAATGCTAAAGCCATCGTGCGGGCATTGGGGGTGTTGCACGCTAGGGCGAATCCTAAGTACGCCGAAACCTATCTGCAAAATGTGCAGGAGTTTGAACAACAGATGAATGAAGCAGTTGCCAACGTGCAAGCCTCGGCTTCGGTACAAAACGCCACCCCTGCCAGCCGTCCGTATTGGGCGTATCACGATGCGTTTGCCTATCTTGAGCCGACACTCAAACTAAATCTGCTTGGATCGCTGACCATCGACCATCACTTGCCCCCCAAAGCCAGCCAGTTTCGTTGGTTGCAAGGCACTCGCCCAACGGGGCAAACCATGTGCATGGTGCTACAAACGGACAGCAATCAAAAGGTGGTGGACAAACTCAAGCCCCTGCGTACCAGCACGCATAGCGAGGACATGAGTAATTTTAATGACTTCATCACAAGCTGGCAGACGATCGCTCGGCAAATTAACGAGTGTGTGAGATAAGTGGTAAAGGTATGAGGTGAGCAAGAAGGTATTTAAAAGATGGTCAAGCTACATGATAAAGAATAGAGCATAAGCTTAAAACATATGACCAATCAGCACCTCGCCCTTATACACCATGCCCCGTAGATAAGGCAGTTGTTTATAATAGGAGCGAGGCACTTGATGCTCTGGAAAACTCGCATTTCTTAGCTGAGTAATGGCATCATGCTGGCTAGATGACAAATCGATTTCTGAGATAATTTCCAAATGTTTTAATCTTTTAGTTAGTGGTTAAGTCGCCTGCCCATTACCTGAACAATACTGGCTCATCGCTTCTTGGATTTGCTCTTTTTTCAGTTGCATTTCACGGCTGTCAAGATATTTTCGTTCACCGTTTTCATCCATCTCATACACCCGACCGCCTGCATTTAAGTTGGTCATCTGATTGCGAAGGTTCTGACAGCGTTCGGCGAGTTGCCTCTCTTCTTGTTCTTTCATCTGGGCTTCAAGCTGGTCGATGCGTTGTTCTTCGGCAGATGGTGGGGCTGCTTCATTCGCATCAACTCTACCGTCTTACACACCTCTATCAACCGTGCCACCGCCATTGCTACGGATTTCAATCACTTCGTATTTAGTGCCAACAGGTGGCGGTGTTTGCGAGTATTTAACTTCGCCATAGTTACCAATGCTTTTATACACGGTGGTAGCTTGTGAAGGTAGGGCAAGCGTGGCAAATGCCAATAGCGAGGCAGTCAATGCGGTTTTTAGGCTGAGGTGAGCGGTCATGGCAGGGTCCTTTTGCAAAATTTTAGGGTAATCAATTGAAGTGCTTAAGTAAGGTAATAACACGGATTATAACCCATTCCCTAAAAAAAGCGATAAATCTAAGTGATGGCTCGGCAACCCGTATGTTTGAAACGTTTTTACGAACCAATCCGTTTATCCTTGGCGATGGACTCTTGATGCAAGCTAAAATCAGCATGAGTGGACGCGGTTTTGCGGTCAGCAAAATAATGGGTGAGTGTGCGATGCACCGCCTCAAACGCAATGTCGTCCCAAGGAATGTCCGCCTCATTAAACAACGCACATTCTAGGCTCTCGACGCCCGTGCCAAACTTGCCGTCTTTGAGGTCTGCCAAATACATGGCGTACACTTGTCCGATAGCAGGAATGTCATAGAGGCAGTATAGGTGCGGATTAACGCCCACCGCATCGGCTTCTTCCACCGTTTCTCGCAAAGCCCCCTCAGCGAGGGTTTCGCCAATTTCCATAAAGCCTGCGGGAATTGTCCAAAAGCCATAGCGTGGCTCAATGGCACGGCGACACAGCAAAACTTTGTCCTCATGCACAACAAGTGCCCCGCACACGACTTTGGGGTTTTCATAATGGATATATCCGCAGGCAGGGCACACAATACGGGGTTTTTGGTCACCTTCGGGAATTTTGCGAACCGCCTCGTGTCCGCATTGCAAACAATATGCCATCGTTTTTATCTTAACTCATGAATTCAAGCATCAACATAGCATAGTTTAGGAATTTGAGTTAGTCTAAACTTTGCCATTTGCTAAGCCGATTTATTATGCCTGCTTCATCATCAAGCCCTCAGTTGCTACAGTCGCCACGGTTTACCGAATTTGCCATTGCCCTGCCAGACGCCTTGCGTCAAGCGGGCACACATCCGCTGATTGTACAACTTACTGAACGGTTGCAAGCCTCAATTTATGAACAAAACGAGGCAACATCGGACATCGCTTATGCCAAGCAGATTTTAGACACGCTGACCCAAACCGACATTGCTGATGCGTCGGTGCTGATTGTGCTAACCGATGAGGCTGAGCCAAAACTCATGCTGACTCGTCGTGCAGGGCATCTGAACGCCCACGCAGGCGAAGTGTCATTTGCAGGCGGAAAACATGAGGCGAGCGACGGTAATAATGTGGTTACCGCTCTGAGAGAAACCTGCGAAGAGACTGCATTGCCCCCAAGCAAAGTGAAGCTACTTGGGCAGTTACCCCCGCAAACCTCAAAGGCGGGATTGAGCGTGCGTCCGATAGTGGCACTGGCTGACCCCGACGTGATTTATGTGCCAGAACTGGGCGAGATTGAACGCATTTTTTGGGCAGATTTGGCAACGCTGATTGACGCACCGACCCAAGATTATAAATTTGAATATACGCAAGGCGAGCAGACGGCAACGCTGGTCACGCTAAGTTGGCTGATTGATAGCGAGGTGGTGTGGGGTTTGACGGGGCGAATTTTGGCGGACTTATTAAAGGTGGGGTTTGATCGAGAAATTGACTGGTATCTTCGGGCAGTTTGAAACTACATCAATCTTTCCCGTATAAATTACCTGTTCTGAATCACTTGTTTCTACATTTTGCAACCGCAACCCACCATCTAAAGCGATGCCAAGTACCTCATAAATCGTCTGATTTATATTTAAGCTATCTAAGACATTTAAGCTACTCAGCCTGTCGTTTTCAACACGGATGATTTTACCTTGCAAAATATCGACATCGGCAAATTTTTCCATAAATTGATGGGCTAAAAATGCATCGGTTTGCATCAGCTCAAACTGAGCAATGGCATGGCAAATGCGACTTGCGAGCGGGGCATATAATTCTGATGGATGAATAGTTAAAGGGATGGCGACCTGTGTTGCCAAGTCTGCCAAACCACCCGCTTGGTATCCCATGCCTCCTTGCTTAGCGGCATCTAAAATAGGGGGCGCATCAACATTAAGCCCTAAACCCACAATCACTCCTTGCAACTTGCCATTTATGAGCACAGGTTCAATCAGGATGCCTGACAATTTATAAAAGAAGTTAGCATCTGCCCCCTGCAAATTTTGCTTATAAAAGCCAATGTCATTCGCCCATTTCACACCAACCAGCGGTAAGTTTGCAGTGGCTAACCCTTGATTGAGCCGTTGCAAAAGTGGCAGTTGCATCACCTGATAACCAACCATTAACGACAACATGCCCGATAAGGGTTGAGTCATTGGATGATATAGCGATAAATACACGTTGCCCGCTGGCGATTGCCACGAACGCCCCCGTTGTCCACGCCCTGCGGTTTGAATGTCGGCGGTGAGTAGGTGTGTTTGGCGAGTATCTAGCGAGCCGTTTTGCAAGGCGTGCATCAGCTCGGTGTTGGTTGAGGTGGACGTGCGGACATGACGATGGCGAGGTGAGTTATGATGGGTAAAATTCAAGGACATGATGAAATAAAGCCAACATAGCGTAAAGGGGATGATGCTATGATAGCGGTTTTTTGACAGTTGAGCAGGGCAATTATGGTTGTTTGGTTTGTGTTGGCGGGGGCGTTTGCAGGGCTGTGTGCGGGGCTATTTGGCATTGGTGGAGGCATGATTATTGTGCCAGCCCTCGTGTGGATTTTTACCGCCTACGGCTACTCGCCCGAGGTGGTGGCTCATTTGGCGGTTGGCACATCGCTTGCCACCATCATCATTACGTCTATTAGCTCGCTCACCGCTCATCACAAGCAAGGTGGCGTGCGTTGGGACGTGTGGAAGCACATGGCAGGCGGGCTAGTCGTCGGTAGCTTGCTTGGTGCAGCAGTTGCTGACCAAATCAGCGGGCAGGTATTACAGGTGATGATTGGGGTGGCGGCACTACTCGTTGCCCTAAAAATGTTGTTTTTATCCAACAAGGAAAAGATGGGTAAACCGCTCGCCTCAACGCCTGTGCAAGTTGGGGCAGGAGCGGGCATCGGCTTAACCTCGGCAATTATTGGTATTGTTGGTGGTAGTTTGACTGTGCCATTTTTGAATTGGGCAGGTTTATCGATGCGTCAATCGGTCGGTACATCGGCAGCATGCGGTCTGCCTATTGCGGCGGCAGGGGCATTGGGTTTTGCATGGTTTGGGCAAGACGTGACAGGGTTGCCTGAAGGAGCAATCGGCTTTGTGCATGTGATTGCTTTCGTGTGCATCGCTGCCGCTAGTTTTTTGACTGCCAAAGTCGGGGCAAAACTCGCCCACAAACTGCCGGCTCAAACCCTTAAAAAAGCGTTTGTTGTGTTATTGATTTTTGCAGTTTGACAGTTGTTGTGTGCGGGATTAATGGTGTTGATGTGACAGGCTAATAGCTCTTGAGCATTGGCTTGACCTAAAGGTTTAAGGTTAGATGGCTATTTCATATAGAATCACCGACGAAATAAATTAACACTGTATGAAACTTTTGGGGCTAGAGTAGTCCAACCTCTCATCTAAAGGTCTAAAAATTATGAACCCCCGACCTTGGCAAGGTCATAAGACAAAAATACTTAAATATTTATTAGGCTATAACCCTTTATTTAAAAGGATTATAGCCTTTTTTATGTTTTGAATAAATGATTAATTTCTAAGAAAAATAAAATTATTTTAATATTTTAGTCACTGTAATTTTACATTATTTGACACATAACAATTTTTAATCGTACACTTAAATTATCCTCCCCTACTGAGTCAGAATTGCTCTGTTTCGAGACTTGCGTTAAGCAATTAGTATCGTTTTGCTTCACTATTGCGAGGGGAGGTAAGTAAATTATTTGTCTGTATTTATGACATGTATAAAAGGTACACCTCTTAAAATTTGATGTTTCTTATAATTAAAAATTTGCAAATTAGCTCAAATATAATCGGTTTATTGCAACCATAATCATTTTTATGCCATAGTCAATTTTCTAATCCATTTTATTGCTTTTTAGGTATAAGCATTATGCTGACAGACATCTATTACGCAGACGACTATTTTCATAATCGTGGAGAGCCGATTGGCATCATGTGGATCATTCAGCATACAGGAATTGAACCTGTGCTACCGATTTATCATTCCAGTAGTATTGGTTCGCGTCGTCAGGATTTTCGTCATAATGGATTTGTTCATCAGGTTTATCAGTCCATCATGCGACCTAGTGCGACAATGACTGCTCATCTGCAATTTCACCTACGCCATGAAGTGGTACATTTCGAGTTTTTATCCCGCCTTTTTACTGCTTTAGATGGTCAGGAGATTCAAGCGTGGGTTGATGAAGAACCGACGGGGCAATACGCCAGACGTTGTGCTTTTTTATATGAGTTTTTGTCGGATAAGAAACTTAACCCTCCCCAAGCTTTAGGAGGCAATTATGTCGATGCCATTGACGACGACAAGTTGGTAACCGCCTCTAAGGCGTTTATCAAGAAAGAAAGGCGTTGGCGGATTAATAACAATATCGCTGGAACTCAAGCGTTTGCACCCATGCTGGTAAAAACAGAACCTTTTTTAACAGCATCCAAGTTAGATGTTACTACCATGCTGTATGATTTGAATAATGCATTCGGTGAAGATTTGCTGATGCGAGCCTCGGTTTGGTTGACATTGGGTGAGAGTAAAGCCAGTTTTACTATTGAAGGGGAAGGTGGGCAGATAAAACGTATTGAAAGGTTTGCTGATTTTATAGCAAGAGAAGTTGGTAAAAGCGACCAACCCTTCTCACAGCAAACTTTGGCAAGATATCAACGGGTAATGATGGGCGATACCGTTCTTAATCATTTCGGAGTGCGTCAGTCCCCCGTTTTTATTGGTGAAAGGCGGATGAGCTTTAATGAAATTGTGCATTACATCGCCCCGCCTTATGAGCAGGTACCTGACAAGCTTAAAGGCTTAAACACCTTTATGAATGCGACACAAGGACAGTCTGCCGTCATGCGAAGTGCATCAGTGGCGTTTGCTTTCGTTTATATTCATCCACTTGCTGATGGTAACGGTAGATTGCATCGTTTTTTATTCAATGATGTGCTACGGCGAGATGGCGTGACTGAAGACCCGCTGATTTTGCCTCTTTCTAAATCCATCGTTGGTACGCCTCGGAGTTTAAAAGAATACAGTCAGGTTCTAGATGTTATTTCAAAGCCTTTGATGCAAGCTTTGCATGGACATTATAACTTTAGCTTAGAACAACAAACCTATGCTGATGGCATTGTATCTAACCTAACTTTTAATGGATTAGATATTGCCAATCCTGTTTGGCGTTATCTGGATTTGACTGGGCACGTGATTTATCTTGCCAAACTCATCGCCCACGTTATCACCCATGATATGCGGAATGAATCCGTTTATTTATTGCGTCATGATCAAGCCCGTCTGGCAATTAAAGATATCATAGATATGCCCAATGACTATGCTGACCGTATTATTCGTAGCTTTCAAAACCATCAAGGTCAAAAATCCAATAAGCTAATGAAAGATATACCAAAGCTCTCGGATAAAAACGTTTACGATAGGATTATTAAAGCATTGAAGCAAGTGTTTGAGTCATAAAAGCTATAGATAGCACAATTTGGCAAGACGCCTTAACTGTGTTGCCACTACTTAAATCTGAACGACAGTTACTACACCAGCATTGGCAACAGTTGGCTTCTGATTTTTAGATTTAGTTTACTCAGAGACACCTTCGACGACCAGTGATACACCACACTTGGTATAAGGACGTCCGCCAGAACGAAGATGGACGATTTAATAGTGCTTTGCGGACGTTTACGGACGATTACGGACGATTACGGACGATTATAAGTGAGTAAAAATGAGATGAAGGTGAACATCAACACCCTAAGACGTTATTTGCTGGTTTATTTGGCTTGAATGGATGATTTATAAATATAGTTGAAACAAGCTGAGGTATGTCATGCCGAAAACGAATAACGTAAAATCACGCCATCGTTTTTTAATTCCTAACAAATATAACTTTTGTGTTCACGAGGTTGCCAGACCAGTTTATCAAGTTTGGTTAAATTGTCGCGTTGGTCACAAACATATCAATTTGTCTGGAGTAGATGATTACCATAAACCACCAATTCGCTTGATTGAAACTAAGACGGGTTTTCAGTACTACTATGCGTTTGAACGCATGCAGAATATCATGCAGTTTGAGGCAAACGACCGCCAACCTTTTATTATCAGTGAACATAAAAGCTGGCATATTAAAAAAATGGCATGGGCAGAAGTTTTACAATTGGCATTTATACGTGACGTTAATCACGCACTGCTTTGGCATACTCTAAAAAGTGATTGTCCAACCACCATTTTGTTAGAGCTTATGCAAACAGCATCGTTAACAAGAAAAGATTACACGGAATTTGTGGGCATCGAACTTGACCACCTTGAGTATCAACAGCGACAGATTGTTGCCCAACAAGAGTCACTCGGCTTACCTAACGATATGAGCTGGGCAAACGAATCAAGCGAATAACAAACGAGCGATTGCTATGGCGACCTCAGATATTACGGCTAAATGGATACTAGATAAACTGGTTCCGCCAGACTCACCTCATGCAGACCAAGTACAAGGGGTTGTCATTGCACTGATTCACAAACACCAAGACTATGCTTCTGATTTGGTTGAACCCTATGACGATAATTTAAGTAATATCTCACATCATGATAGTCCGCATGACAAGCTTAGGGTTTCACAATGTATAGAGATCATAGAACACACAAGGTCGGAGGGGATGAGTAAAACTTGGGCAGTGCCCTATATGCTGGCATTGTTCACACAAGTTTATCGAGATAAATCGCTAGACAGTCCTGAATGGCGATTTATGAGTGGGTATTTGCAAACCATGTTTTTGCTGACCACTCGGAATGATGAGCATTATAGAAAGATTGATACTCTGGGCGTGCGAGTCCGAATGGGTTTAAAACCTGATAATGTGCAATCCATCATTTTGTCAAATTTAATTGAATGGCACACATCGACAGCAACGCTTGAACATATTCTCGATAAGCTTAGAGATTATGAAATTCAAATCAAACATGAAGAAGCCACAGGTAAGGACTACAAGCTCGGTAGTAAAATTGGTCAAATTCGCTTGGCTTATGAAGTCATCATTAAAGATTTAGATTTTATTAGTAAAGCAGGCGGTGGTCAGCGAAGAAGTGCTAAAACGAAACAATCACAAAATCAGACTCATCTATTACCTAACTTAGACAATTTTTCGGATAATCCTTTAGATAATGACAATGCCCCTGTTCGTGCTTGGCAACCTTTAATAAAAGATGACAGTAATGTTGCTCAAGCGGAAACTCAAAGCGATGAGGACGCATTCAAGCTACTTGACAATGCGTTTAGACCCAGTAAAAAAACCGCCAAATCCGCAGAACTTCAACGATGGGAAATCAGAAATCAGGCGAGACATAGCAGGCGGAATCAGTTTGCTTTTCCGAGTAACCTTCGGGTACTTAACCTGGCAAGTTATCAACAAGTCTTTGCATCGCTATGGCTACGTTTGGATGACGTGGCGTTACCGCAAAAAAGGGCGATAACCGTTATATTATTATCGCTATTATCGGGCAGAAAAATCAGTGATCTCATACATGACCTTAAGCAAACCCAGTCACAACGAGATATTTTGTCGCACCATGGCAAGCGTTCAGATGTGATGTCCATTATAGGTATAAAGGCAGAAATTAACGTCACTGCCAACAATCGTAGTGCACTAAAAAAACTTCAACAAAGTTTCGGTAATACATTTTATTTACCCTTACCAAGTGCCTTGCAAACGATATGTCATTATAATTTTGAGGTCAATAAGCAGGATATCGATGACGCTATTGCGAACATCAAGGAAGACTTAGGAATGCCACTGCTTTCACGTCAACATATTGAAGCGGCGTTGGCAGTTATCATTACCCATTATGTCGGCGAGCCACTTCATGCGGATTTAATCACAGGGGTTGACGTTAAACATTCTGCTCCGCTGTACTATACAAGCATAGCAACAGAGTCTTTAATTACCACATATGCTCATGCGACATCTCGACTCATCGCACATTTACCTCAAGAAAAACAATTAGCGTTTAAGTCTGAGTTAATCAATGATGCCCATGCCATCAATAAACCTGTTATTGGCAGTGACATGGTATTGAAAGAAAAAGTTTGCCAAAAGTTTTTTCAAGAGTTAGCTACGCATGTCGAAAAATATAATGATGCCACAAACCATTCCCTAAGCA
This sequence comes from Psychrobacter sp., assembly GCA_012270355.1. Classification (GTDB taxonomy): domain Bacteria; phylum Pseudomonadota; class Gammaproteobacteria; order Pseudomonadales; family Moraxellaceae; genus Psychrobacter. Next base: position 7,782 of record JAAXIL010000056.1, on the reverse strand, counting down.
TCCATGAAAATCAAAGTATTAAGCAATTTAATGCCTATGGGTTATGGCTATGGCACGTTTTGCAACTGCTTACAGGCATTCGTCCTGTCAATGATGCTCCTGGCTTTCTCAACCAGTTTAACTTTAAACAACATCTGTTATGGATATCGGATAAAGCAAATAAGCACAATAGTCGGCAAGGTCGTTTGATTCCCTTAGCTGATTTTGTGGCAACGGCGGTGCAAAATTACAAGGCATATCTGCAAAGATTTGCCAGTAAACATAACATGCTATATCCCGAGCACCCGCTTTTAATAGAGGATATTTTGCAATCTAAAAAGCCGCTGTTAACTTTTTTTAACTACAATCCATTGGGCTTTATTGCTTACAAGCCCAGTCGTGTACAGAGTTTACTGGGTAAAGCCTTACGCCATCAGGATAATTGGCTTCGGCACCAATTACGCTCTTTACTCACTAACCGTGCAGATGAAACCCTAATTTGTGCCATCTTTGGGCATGAGCACCCCGAACAGGAGCTGATGCATCCCTTCTCATCTTCCAGCATGTCAGACCTTAAATCTATTAAAACTCACATTGATGACATCGCAAAAGAACTGACGCTTAAACAGGTGGAGGTCACTTAAATGTCCGACCATGCTCACCTTGCCCGTGCCGATAAGCAAAAAGATCAAAAGAATCAAATCCAAAAGCGAGCCTTTGACATTGCTTACGAAAAGCTCAATGCCCATCATTTTGATGAATCCTCAGATACAACTGAGCTGTATCAAACCATTGATAATGAGTTAGCCAAGCAATTCACAACCTTCAGTCAATACCGTATTGCCCGCCAAGGTTTTTTGCAAGCGGTACGCGATTTTAATAAATTAAATGAGTTGCAACTCGACGAACCTGTGGTGCCTATTGTCGAAGGGCGGGACAAGCTAAGCATCGGTTATGACTGGTTCGTGGAAGGGTCAAAAGTCAGCGAAAGTTATAAAGATATGTTCGATATTTGGCAGAACAAACGTAAGTTTTCCGCTGAAGATAAGGTGAAATACCTATTATACAGTTCTATCATGATTGGCGGACTCTGTGATATTGAGGCATTAAAAGCTTTATATGACTGGCTTTTTAGTGAGCGAACGCTTTATCAGATTAACCTTAACGAGACGGATGAAAAACGAAATACATTGGGAAGACCATTGGTCTTCATACCACTTGCGGTCGATGATGAACACTATGGTTGTACGCATCAGAGTGAAAGCCACTTGATAAGATATGTCAATTACGTGCCAGACCCTGTCAGTCTGATGTTTTTATATGCCCTAAAAGATATTGACTTAAAGAGAAGCGAAATTAGTCAGTTTGAAATGCTCATCAATCAACTTAGTAATGATCTTAAACTGTACCAGCGATATCCAGACAAACCTAATCTGTCGCATCTCGTTAAGTATGCCGTTTTTCATTGGCGTAATTTGCCTGAGTCTGCCATCGATGGGGCAGGCAGTTTAGTGATGCAAGGCGATATCAAAACGACGGCACTACCTTTTGACAAACTGATCCACTATAACAAAGAGATGGTGAAAAACGAGGCTTCTGATACCGCATTAAGTTGGGACTTACTATTTGGGCATTCTAAAAGTCGTTTAAAGCAAACACGTGACCCCGAACACTACCCAGCTTTTAGCAAAAACATTATTAAAAGTATTCAAGATGCTCTAAAGCAGTCAAAATTAAAAGCCAAAGAAGACGTGCAGGCGTTATTGGAATTATATCCGCAACCTAATGCGGTACGTTTGATTGAATGGACAGTTTCCATGTTAGAGCGTCATAAAATTATTCAGCAGTCCATCAGTAAATATATTGGCACAATTGGACGAGATTGGCTCATGCTGACAATGAATGAAGATTTAAGTCTATGGGAGTCGCACGACTATATAGAAGTTTATAACCAAATCCTGCTAAGAAAAAGGGCCGATGGACGTAAACGGTGTTTACTCTATCAAGATGAGAGTGATGACAATGATGCAGAGCCTGCTGATATAGACACTGATGCTTTAACAAAGTTAGACGAAAAAAATGTGAGCAATGATACTAAAACTTTTCCATTACACAATAAAAACTTCGTCAAAGGTCGACTGTATGCATTTCATGAGTTCCAAAAGAAACGTTATAAAGAGGACTATGATGCCCCTGAATTAAGTTTCGGTCGTAGAGACAGCTTACAAATCGTTAAAGCCAATATGATATCACCTAAAGTGTATGGGGCGATGCAAGCTCGATTGAGCAACGCACCGCTAAGCAATGAACAAAAACAACTTTGTCTAAGCATTATCACTTTAGCGTATCGCACAGGCATGAGATTAAATGAATTGGCAGGTATACAAGTCAAAGATATTGAAGACAGTAAAAACAGTGATGCGATTAACATTGTACTTACTCCCAATCGCTATCGACGCCTAAAAAGTAGCAGTGCCAGACGTCGAGTTCCTATTACCCCATTGTTCAAAACTGATGAGCTTGAGAGGTTCAAAAAGTTAGTCGCACAGCAACGACGAGCAAGACGAAATTATTTATTTTCACAAGGTATGGGGGATTCTCCACTACCGGGTCATGTGTTTGTCAATCTATTGCGAATACTACTTGATCTAACGCTCGGTGAGGACAATCACGATTATACGTTTCATAGTTTTCGGCATACTGCCATTAGTCAATTGGCATTAGTTGTCAATAAGTCGCCATTAACTTATGCGATGACGGATTACACAGCAGAAGAAGTTGAAGCAATTTGTCAGGCTTTGTTAGGATGCCATCAAACTCAAGGGGCTTGGTTCGGGTTGGCAAGCTTTGTCGGACATTTGACGTGTGATACGACATTTGAGCATTATATTCACACCGCTCATTTGCTTGCTGGAGAGCAACTGAGCCAGACCAAACTCAGTATGCCGTTAACCACGTGGCAAAACATCACAGGACTCGATTATCAACGGGTAAACTACTTCGATAAGACCGCCTACGATAAGACGACTAAAACCGTTAATTTAAACATCCTCAGAGGGTATCTCGCTCAAAAACTGCAAGCCCATCATAATTTACTGTTTACAGCTGATAACGACAAATCGAACAGTGCACCCGCCTTAATGCAATCTCATCAAAAGGACAGTCCAGTTGAGCATTCAATTTTTATACACGCAAAATACAATGACGTCATCAACTTTTTATTCGATTTAGATGAAGTCAGCCCTGAAAATAGAGAAAAGCAAGTGGAGAAAATTGGCTTTAAACATGGCATTTACGGCAATGAGGCAAGGCAAATTTTTGCTAATGCAAGACAGTTAAATAATAACCAAAAACTGGTTACTCATATCAGAGGGAATAAAGCCAATGATCTTGCAAGTATCGCTATAGATCGAGCTTATAAATTGTCTATTAAACAACCCAATAATTTAAGAAAGTTTGTTGAGATTTATAAGCAGAAGCACATTACATCAAACTCGTATATAAACTTTGGCATCAAAAAATTTCAGCAAAAGCTTTTAGCCGAATTTATGGATCTGGCTTGTCAACTTATCGACGCTCAGCATTGGCAGATACGTTCTGACAGTGAGCAAGCGGTTCGGAACTTGAAGAAAAAATATGGTTTAGACCCTAAAATCATGACAGGTATGAGACCTAATTTTAAAGGTTTTGAGGTAAGATTAATGTTAATGATAAAACCAGAAAAGGGAGAAAGCTATTATAAATCGGCAGGGGTACTTAAGTTTGTGGGCGGGGTGTTGGTTTGTCTGGTGGGTTTGGGTGATTACCCTGCTGATAGTAAGAATATATGATGAATGCTTTAAACAGGGTGTTTTTACCACTTCGATATTAATTTAATTATCCCCAGGTAATTATACGATTTTTCAGCATGCCTCAATACCACTTTTAGTTAGGTTCGGCTACACTTAAAAATATTATTTAATAATTAGCACTTAGTAGAATATTCGATGGTAAGATTTTCTGATACTAACTCACCATCTATAGTGTAGTGGTCAACTAATTTAGGACACCTGATAAGAGGTTTTGATTGAAGTATCGTTTCTCTTTTTCTACTGGCGTTAAATAATTATTGAAGCTGTGCGGTCTCACAGTCTGATAATAACCCCAGATGTAATCACAGATATCTTGTTTAGCCTCGGTGATATTCTCGTAACCGCCTTTGGGCATCCACTCTGTCTTAAAGCTTCTAAAGAAGCGTTCAGTGGGGGCATTGTCCCAGCAATTGCCTTTTCGGCTCATACTTTGCTTCATTTGTGTACACTTTACTATTGACTGGGCGAACTGCTTGCTGGTGTAATGCGTGCCTTGATCAGAGTGAAACAGCACTCCACTTGGTTTAAGTCTCGTCTGATACGACTTTATCTACTTCTGGCGGAACCTCCGATGGACGCTTTATTGCCCCGACTGGTGCGCAGGTTGTTGAATTAGGCGTACGTAATGCCACTATTCATCAAGTCGATGAAAAGGTTGAAGTTGATGATTTGGGCAGGTTAGCGCAGATTTATGAGGGAATTTTGAAGAATTTGTTGCTTGATTAGGCTCTACCGTATCAATGACGTTAATAAAACAGCAACAATAAAGGCAGCGCTTAAATGTTTAGCGCTGCCTTTATTTGTTTTAAGTATTATTGTAGCCTAATAAATAACCTGTATTAACAGTCACTTAAGATGATAACCACTAAAATTTGGGTAGATCCATTAAAAATAGGATATATAAATGTTGCTTACTGCTTGCAAACGATAATCATTATTGTTAATATTCGTTTTTACAAAAATGCAGCATTAATTTTTATGTTTTCGTTTTGGAGCCCGTGCGATGTCTCATCCTTATAAGTCTGTTACTATATTTTTATTGTCCACTTTAGCCTTGTCCATGCAGGCAGTTTATGCGCAAAGCGTTGATACCCAGCAAGGTAATCTCGAAGAATCAGCAGTCTCGGTAACCTTAGACGAAATTACTGTTATCGGTAGTAAAGACAATGTGCCCTTGATGACGGGTTCTGGTTATTACGTCGATAACGAACAGTTAGAAAATGAGTACATTACAGATATTAACCAAGTTTTAAAGACCGTGCCAGGGGTTTACGTCTCTGAAGAAGATGGGTTGGGCTTACGTCCTAACATCAGTATTCGTGCTGGTATCGGTGGACGTAGTAGTAAAGTGCATTTAATGGAGGACGGTATTCCTATCGCACCCGCTCCTTATGCTGCCCCTGCCGCCTACTATCATCCGACAGCGCTGCGTATGTCAGGTGTTGAGATTCTAAAAGGCGCGCCGCTGCTACGTTATGGGCCGCAAACGACTGGTGGCGTTATTAACTATTTATCAACCCCTATTCCTGCCACTAATGGCGGTCAAGCGATGACCTCAATCAACGACCGTGGCGGTGTGGATGTTCATGCTTATGCTGGTGGACGCGAAGGCGACTTTGCAGGCTCAATTGAAACTGTGCAACAACGAGGCAAAGGCTTTAAAGAAATTGATGGTAAAGACATTGGCGACTATGACAATCAAGATTATGTCCTAAAGGGTCGTTATCAGATCAATCCTGCGCATAGTTTGTTTGCCAAAGCACAGTATTCTGATAGATCTAGTGATGAGACTTACTTAGGTTTAACAGATGCTGACTTCAATAAAAATCCTAACAGACGCTACCCGATGTCTGCGCTTGATAACATACAAGACGAACATACCGGACTTAACTTGACGCACAACTGGATCACGGATAATAATAGCGAGCTACGTACTACCGCTTATTACAATAAAACCCATCGTAACTGGTATAAGCTCAATGATAACAAAATCAATGATTTTTATGAAGGCAATATCACCCAAGGGCAGCTAGATGGTACCGAGGATTTAGCAGGTATCGAATTAAAAGCCAATGATCGCACTTATTATAGTACCGGTGTTCAGACGAACTTCAATACTGACATTTTAAGTGCCTATGGCGATCACAATATTGATGTAGGTGCTCGCTATCACCGTGACAAAGTTGAGCGCTATCAGCCAAGCGATATTTTTAATCAGGTAGACGGTAATTTAATTTATCAAAGCACCAAAGTCCCTAATGGCAGTAATAACCGCGAAGAAAGAGCCAACGCAACTAGTCTTTGGCTAACTGATAAGTGGCAAGTGACTGACCCCTTACTTCTAAACCTAGCCATGCGTTACGAGTATATTGATACTGAAGAGACACGCGGTGTTGATACTGATAATCAAGCACGCGTGAGCAATACTCAGTCTATATTTTTGCCAGGTTTATCCGCAAGCTATCAACTCAATGATGAAGTACAGCTTATAGGTGGGGTCCACAAAGGCTTCAGCCCATTAGGTGCTGGAGTGTCCGAAGATGACAACACGGATCCTGAAGAAAGTATCAACTATGAAATCGGTACGCGCTATATTGATGGTAACAATTATATTGAGGCCGTTGGGTTTTATAGTGACTTTGATTCTGTAATCAGAAACTGCACAGAAAACGTGCCTTGCGGCAGTGGCTCAGATGCCATAACGTCAGGTACCGAAAAAGAGAGTGGTTCTGCGGTGATCGCAGGGCTTGAGTTAATGGCTGGCACTCGCTTTGATGGAGATGGATTCAGTATTCCGCTGCATGCCACTTATACTTACACCCAAGCTGAGCTTGCCGAGGACTACAAAGACACTTTAGATGGCGATCGCTTAACGCTAGTGCCCAAAAATCAAGCCAGTGTACGCGCCGGAATCGAGATGGATTCAGGTTGGGATACTTACTTGACTGCCAAATATGCTGGCGGCATTTGTGAATCAGTGGGCTGCAATCGTACTAATGAGCCGCGTAGCGAGACTGACTCGTTATTCACTTTTGATGCTATTACCCACTACCCTATCGGTTATGATGCTAAGGTCTTTGGTAAGGTTGAAAACATCGCTGACAAACAAGTTATTGTGAGCCGTACGCCATACGGTGCTAGACCAAACCTACCACGTACCTTTACCATTGGCGTGACTAAAGCTTTTTAACTAGCATTGAATAGATAACCTTGATACATTACTCCTAATGGAAAAATCCCCAGCTATAATAAAAATATAGCTGGGGATTTTTTATGACTGTATCAATAAGCATAAATAATGCTTCGTCGGCCTCATTGATCCAACTTACCTGAATAAATGCTTCTATCGTAGAGTAGGGGAGTTTCCCAAACTTTGTGTAACTGCTTATAATCCACTAACAGGAGAATAAGCAATGACTAACCAATCTGACATCAAGAAACTGGCTGAGCAAATGGCCAGCAGCATGAAAAGCTTCGATGACATCAAAGACTTTCAAAAGCAGCTCATGCAGTCCTTCATCGACACTGCCCTAGAAGCAGAAATGGAAGAGCATCTCGGCTACCCCAAGCATGAAAAGGCAGACAGGCCTAATAAGCGCAATGGGCACACTAAAAAGAGAGTCCGTAGCGACACAGGCGAGCTTGAGATCTCCACCCCCAGAGACCGCGACAGTAGCTTTGAACCTGCGTTAGTGCGTAAGCATCAAAGTCGTATCTCAGGCCTTGATGACAAGATCATATTCCTTTACGCCAAAGGTCAAACCACTACCGAGATTGTAGAGAGCATCAAAGAGCTCTACGATGTAGATATCTCAAGTACATTGGTTTCAAGAGTCACCGATAATATCTTAGACGACATCACCGCTTGGCAGAACCGACCATTGAGCAGCGTCTATCCTATCGTCTATTTAGACTGCATCGTCGTCAAGGTGCGCCAAGACAAGCAGATCAT
>JAAXIL010000096.1:3356-5328 GCA_012270355.1 Psychrobacter sp. | reverse complement strand
AAGGGTATTTTGCGGTGTGTGATTAGTCGTCATTATTTGTTATCTCGATTTTTTGCTTAATTATCTTGCTCAAACGGCAAATACACACAAAACTCGGTGTTGCCTTTTTGCGAGGTGACCTCAATCGCCCCGCCATGCCGCTGCACCATGTCTTGCACCAGCGATAAACCCAGCCCCGTGCCGTTTGCCCGCCCTGTGACCAGCGGAAAAAAGATGCGTTCAATCAGCTCAGGGTCAATGCCCTTACCGTTGTCATGTACGCTCACTTTTAGCACGTTGTTATGGCGTGTTGTGCCGATGGTATGTGACCAGGCGATGCGAGTGGTGACTGTCAGTTTAGGCTCGCTCACCGCTGTGCCTTCGAGCATTGCATGGCAAGCATTGTTTGCCAAATTCAAAAATACTTGAATGAGCTGGTTGCGGTCAGCGGTCAGCTCTGGCAATGACAAATCATAATCCCGAATTACAGTCACTTGATTGTGCTGTGCCTCAATCAAAGTCAAGACGTGTTCGAGCGGTTCGTGAATGTTGAGACTTTCCCAGTTAGGCAGATGGTTAGAGCCGAGCAAATCATCAATCAAACGGGTCAAACGGTCAGTCTCACTGATGACGATATTGGCATAGCTCATCAACTTGTCACCATCTAATTGCACCAAATTAGTGCCGTCATGGTCTATTTTGGCGTGTTTTTTGGTATATTTACTGAGCAGTTGCCCCGCCCCACGAATGCCAGCCAGCGGATTTTTGACCTCATGAGCCACTGAGCGAAGCATCTGCCGAGCTACGTCGTGTTGCTCTTGTAACTGGCGTTCTTTATCCAACTTGCTTTGCCGACTTTTCGCCCATAATTCGACCACGAAATGACTGGCAGTGGGACTGTCGTTGTCCTTAGCGTCGTCGGTAACTTCGTTTGTAACCACGGGCGTTACGCTGTAGTCAAGTAACACAGGTTGGGCAATGCCTTTAATATGTTGATTGTGGTCAATAAAGGGTTGTCCAAATTGCCCCGCATGGGCAAAGCGGTTGGCAAGGCTTGAGCAAGATTTATCATCGTCCGCAACGTCGCCGAGTGGCGATAATATATCCAACACCGATTGCCCAATAATGTAGGTGCGACTGGTCGCAAACAGGGTTTCGCTTTGGGCGTTTGCCCATTGCACCGTCAGCGACGCATCGACCCACAGCACACTGGTATAAAGGTGTTGCATCATCAGCAAGGATTGGGGCGTAAAGTCTTGTTGGGTCATCAGATCGGGCAACATTTAATCATTCTCATTATGCATGGTGCAAAATCAATTCCAGTGTAAAACTTAAATTTTGCACTATTTTAGAGCATTTTTCGACTTGTTACTGATTTAGTTTAATAAAATTGCACCAAAGAAAAACACGGCCATCGTCTGCATAATTCTAATAACTTCTCAATCTGTATTAAGTCACAACAGGCATTTGACTGGCACAACGCCCGTAAACCCCGTAAAATACGCATCACTTTTTAAGCCAGCAACCTGCAAGCCATGACTCAAACCCCTGTGCAAAAATTTGTGCCTAATTCTGCCTCCTCAAACCTGACAGCCGACACACATCACAAAGCCAACCACAACCAAAACCGCACCATCGACCAAAGCGGGCAGTATGCCGACGCTGAACAGGGCATGAGTTATGCCATTGCCGAAGGCTCGCCCGTCCAACCGCTTGGCGACACTAAGGGTATGGCTCATGCCCCCAAAGTCGGTTTTGTGTCGCTCGGTTGCCCAAAAGCCTTAGTGGATTCAGAACGTATCATCACCGAACTGAGCAAAGGTGGTTATCAAGTGGCAAGCGACTACGATGGGGCAGATTTGGTGGTGGTGAACACCTGCGGATTTATAGAATCGGCAGTGCAAGAATCGCTCGATGCAATCGGTGAGGCGATTAACCAAAATGGCAAGGTCATCGTGCGGGGGTGGTTGGGCAAAGATGCAGAAAAAATCCG
>JAAXIL010000096.1:0-3346 GCA_012270355.1 Psychrobacter sp. | reverse complement strand
GAGATTTCGCCTATGGTGTGTTATACTAGCGCTCTTCCCAATCGGAGGCGATAATAAACAATCTGCACCGCACCGTGACGGGGTGTTTGGGCAAAGATGCAGAAAAAATCCGCACCATGCACCCTGCGGTGCTGGCGGTGACAGGGGCACATGCCTATGAAGAAGTGGTCACGGCGGTCAATACTCATGTGCCCATCGCCCCCATTCAAGCAGATGCCGACTTTGACCCAAAAATTGACCTGATGGACGCAGGCATTAAGCTCACGCCCAGCCATTTTGCCTACCTTAAAATTTCCGAAGGGTGCAATCATCGATGCACGTTTTGTATCATTCCCAGCTTGCGGGGCGATTTGGTGTCTCGCCCGATTGACGACGTGATGCGGGAAGCGATGGCACTCAGGCGGGAAGGCGTGAAAGAGCTGTTGGTCATCTCTCAAGACAGGTCGGCTTATGGCGTGGATTTGAAATACAAAACCGCGTTTTGGGACGGTATGCCTTTGAAGTCCAAGTTTTTTGACCTCTGCCAAGCCCTCGCCAAAGTCGGGATTTGGGTGCGTCTGCATTACGTTTACCCATATCCACACGTCGATAAAATCGTGGCAATGATGACCACGCCCGACAGCACGGGCGGATTGTTGCCATATCTCGACATTCCGTTTCAACACGCTAGCAAATCGGTGCTTAAAGCGATGAAACGCCCTGCCCACAGCGAAAACACGCTAGAACGCATTGCCAAATGGCGAGACATCAATCCCGACATTGCCATTCGCTCTACGTTTGTGGTCGGTTTCCCTGGCGAAACCGAAGCCGACTTCCAAGAACTTTTGGACTGGCTTAAAGTCGCCAAGCTCGATAGGGTCGGGTGTTTTACCTATTCCGAAGTGGAAGGGGCGGTGGCGAACGAGTTGCCCAATCATGTGCCTGAGGACGTTAAGCAAGACCGCTATAACCGTTTGATGGCGTTGCAACAGCAAATTTCCGCCGACAAACTGGCGAACAAAGTGGGCAAACGCATGACGGTGCTTGTTGATGAGATTGACGTTGATGAAGGCATAGCCATTTGTCGCAGTTATGCCGATGCCCCCGAGATTGATGGGCATGTTTATGTTGATAATTTAGATGCAGGCGTTAAAGCTGGGCAGATGCTCACCGTGATGATTGACGAAGCCAGCGAGTATGATTTGTTTGCGTCGTATCGTCTGCACACAACATAACTATCACGTTGTTAGGCTCGCTAGAAGTATTCGCTATACATCTGCACTCGCCTGCCTAGTGCTACTCATGCTGTGGATTGACGATAGTAAATTTTAATAATGACATCTAATTATCTATCAAAAAAATATCATTCGGCTTGATTTTAAATTGTAAAGAGGTGGGGTCAGGTGTTCCGCCTTTACGCTGGGCGGTTAAACGTCCCAAAATCAAACCGAATTTTTTACTTAGCATGATGTCGCATTTAGCGTAAAAGTTGATGACTTCATTGATGTTTTTTAATGTCCATTGCACCGAGCCATCGTGGTTATTGCAAGTGACCAAAAACCACTCTGCCGATAGCATGCCTCGCCCTCGCAGAATGTCGCTGAAAATCAAGTGTTTGTTATTATCGAAAAATGCCAACACCTGCTCAACGTCCTCTTTTGGCAACTCATCTAAATACCAGCGTCGTTTATCACGCAAATTTTCCGCCTCGGTATCCGTCGGCAACGTTGCACCCGTGAACTTTTTTAAGGTGTTTGCAACCGTGTCATTAAACTGCCACATGGTTTGATAGGTGTCGACGGAGCGTTTATCAATCTGATTAAAATTTGCCGATTGTTTGGCTTTTTTGAGCGAGATATTTTCACGATAAATAATGTCATCAATAGTAATCATCAATTGAACTTGAATATCTGCCTTTTTATATTTTTGCGTCTCTGCCATTTTGTCAGGCGAAATACCAAATTCTCTGGCACGTTTTTGGTTTAATCGAGTGGGAATGTGCAGGGCTTTTAAACGGTTAATCTTGTTCAATTCATATCCCATAATACTAAGCCAAACTTGAGCTTCTGAGTCAGTTTGATAGTTTTGAAATTTAGCAACAATATCATGCTCATTGGCAAATCCGCCTTTTGCGGTAACCGATCCAAGTTGCTGTTTGGCATCAAAATTTATTGTCATTATTTACTCCTGAAAATCAAAAATATCTTGCTCAATCATCGCCTTAATAATGGCAACCAGCACACTTACCGCCACGCTATTGCCAAATTGCTTATAGGCTTGAGCAGGGCTTGCAGTAATTTTAAACGTATCGGGAAAACCTTGTAGCCTTGCACACTCACGAGGGCTGAGTTTGCGGATGGTCTCGCCAATTTTGTATAGCCCTGTTTTCGCCCCGACTCCGCCTCCATGTGCCGACAACGTGATGGCGTGCCCAAGTGGGTGATAAATTCGTTCACCTTGCCCGCCTTTATTGACAATGCCAATCTGAACGGGTCGATTGGGCAAAATATAGCTTCCCGTACTGTCTTGTTCAGGTTCATACTGTTTATAAACGTCTATGTCGTCACGTTCAATCACCTTGGCATCGGGATTATCTTGCAAAACGTCATGCAAACAAACCGTTTGTACGCTGAGGCATGGAAAAACAAATTCAGTGTGTGGCAAATCTTGACGAATGGCAACAAAATAAACCCGTTCTCGATTTTGCGGTAAACCGAAATCGCTGGCGTTCAATAGCGAAAAATGCACGACATAACCCAAGTCTTGTAAGGTGCTGACAATGGTTGTTAGCGTGTTGCCTTTGTCATGACGCAACAAATTTTTGACATTTTCAAGAAGCAGAATTTTGGGGCGATGCTGGCGAGTGATGCGAGCAATGTCAAAAAATAGCGTGCCTCGGGTGTCATCAAACCCTTTTTGTTTGCCAGAAATTGAAAATGCCTGACAGGGGAAACCTGCACACAGTATGTCATGAGCTGGAATATCAGCTTCGTTGATTTGAGTGATGTCACCGAAAGGGGCGATGCCATAATTATCTTGATAGGTTTGGCTGGCGTGTTTGTCCCATTCGCTGGCAAACACGCACCTTGCACCAAACCGACTTAAGGCTTGATGAAATCCGCCAATGCCTGCAAATAAGTCGATGAATCGAACGTGTTGTAATGATTTTGAATGGTTAGGGCGATTGGGGTTTGTCAAAAATGAATCGTGATTGATGTGTGAAGGCTGGGTAAGGGCGGTAGATTGAGGCATGAAACGACTGCAAGCTTATCGTTAATGGGTGGGGTAGTATAACGTATTCACAGACCTTAAAAAGTGGTCGGGGTGAAATCACATATCTATTTGCATCAAGTTTGCGTATAATAGA
>JAAXIL010000200.1 GCA_012270355.1 Psychrobacter sp. | reverse complement strand
CTTCTGGCATTTACGATTGCAATCATGTGAATCAGTTACGATTGGGCATGCGTCGTCTCAGAACCTCCTTAAAATTGTTTGGCGATTTTTCAAGTGACATTAATCCTGAGTGGACTCCCATCCTAAAGCAAACGTTTAGCCTACTTGGGGGCTATCGGGATAGAGAAATCCTTGAGCTTAAAACTCAGCCGATGCTCGAGGCAGAAGGATCACCATTTGTGGATTGGTCACCCGAGCGAAATGCCCTCAAAGTCAGCCCCTTGGATGCGGTTCGTGCCAACGATTTTCAGTTGACGTTACTTGAACTCATCGCTTATGCCACGTCCAATCCCAAAGGGGATAAAGGGGCAAACAGCGATAGTGCCAAACAAGCCGTCAGCAAGATTTTGGACAAACTGTTCAAAAAGATTCGTAAAGCCAGCGATAAATTTGCTGAGTTGGACGTTGAAGCCCAGCATGATGTACGTAAACGCCTCAAAAGCCTACGTTATATCAGCGAATTTGCCTCGCCCATGTTCAAAAAGAAAAAAACCAAAGCCTTTTTGAAATACCTAGAACCCGCTCAAGACGTGTTGGGTGAATACAATGACAGCATGGTTGGGCATGAGTTTTATCAAGCTAAAACCACAAGTGACCCGAACGCGTGGTTTGCGGTGGGTTATTTTGGGGCGAATGAAGCCCATCATGCTAAGGAATGTGCAACCAGTCTAAAAACGGTAAAAGATGCCCCCATCTTTTGGTAAATGGTTTGGTAAACAGTGTAATGAATGGTGTTACTCGCTCATCAAAATTGTGATTTTACCAATGCTTTGATGGTTTGCGATGTGTCACTGTCCTCATTCTGTTTGAGTACCGTCAGTTTGGCATCGCTTTCTAATACAATCGCTAAAACGTTTGCGGGATCATGCACTCCCGCTTCTCGCATGGCACACATTAACTCTTGTTCGGTCAGTCGCTCTTTTGTCATTGCATCTCGTAAAAACTGCCCTTGATAAAACACAATGGCAGGGTCGGATAAAATTATGCTGGCAAATTTGTCCGACTTGGTTGCCAGTTTGGTCACGCCAAATTGTAGCAACAGTAACATGCCAATGGATGCCATGCCCTCAACGATAGGCACGCTTTTTAGAATGACGGTACTTGCCCCGATCGAGCCCATCATCACCGTCACAATCCAATCAAAGTTATTCAGCTGAGAGGTCGCACGTTTGCCCGATATTTTCAGAAGTATCACAATAGACGCATAGACTAGGATTGACGAGATAACAATACGGATAAGGGTTTCCCAACTGTCAAAAAAAAGTTTGTCCATATATGTATCTTAGTAATCTAATCAGTAGTCTAAAAAGTAGGGTATCAAAGCGAAAAAAACAAAGCCTTATAAAAGTTTAATAAAAACTTAATGAAATCTTGCTTTGATTTGATGCGTAAGTGTATAGCAGGAATAATATATGATTTTCTTTGCATCAATATTGGTATGTATTGCTTTGGCTAACAAAAGTACTCAGATGAGTTGTTTTGCTTTTACTGCCCTTCCTCCTTAAACCATGCTAACTTTGCGTATACCCAATCGACAAGCCAATCTTAAAACCAACGCTATAACTTTGACCCTTCCTAATTCAGTATTTTTTGCTTATTAATTATGCAACTATCATGAAACATTTAATCCAACCTGGCAATTTACCCCAACCTTGGCAAAAACCCATTGCTCAGGCTCGCTTAAAGTCCTCACCTGCTGATTTTATTGTTGAGGAAGTGATGACCGTTGATTTATCGGGACAGGGCGAACATTTGTGGCTCAAAGTACAAAAATGTGGCATGAACACCGACTTTTTGGCATCTCAATTAGCAAAATGGGCGGGCATTCCAAAACGAGACGTGGGATTTTCAGGGCTAAAAGACCGCCATGCGGTGACGACACAATGGTTTAGCTTACGTTTGCCAACAGGGGTAATGCCCGACAATGAGTTTAGCTTTTCCAATGAGGCAGGTGAGTGGGCAACTGTGCTAGAGCAAGGTTGGCACAACAAAAAGTTAAACCGAGGTACGCACACCGCCAATCGATTTGTGATTGTGCTCAGAGAACTTAACTATGCCAACGATGCCGAGCAAAACACCGCCGATGATACACTAAGAACCATCAGTCAAACGGGCGTGCCAAATTACTTTGGTGAGCAACGTTTTGGGCGAGACGGTAATAATATAAACGAGACGTTGGCTTGGTTTTCTAAGCAATCTGATCAGCCTGACAACACACGCAAAAAGTCAAAACGTCGAAAAAATAAACAAGATGATAAATCATCCATCTGGCTATCTACCGCTCGCAGTGCGATATTTAATCAAATCTTGGCACAGCGGGTCATCGATGGCACTTGGCAAACGGGCTTAGAGGGTGAGGTATTTAATCTAGCAGGCACAGGGTCGGTTTTTGGCAGTGAAAAGTTAGACGATGAATTGCAAAGACGTCTAGCTACCTTCGACATTCACCCAACAGGAGCAATGTGGGGAAAAGGCATGCTGGGCGGTTCTGCGAAGCATCTGCCACTGGGGGAAGCATTGAAACTTGAACAAAGTATCGTGACGGACGATGCTGTTTTACTCGCTTTAGCTAATGGACTTGAGGCATATGGTATCAAACCAGCCCGCCGTCCGCTAAGACTTATGGTGCATGACTTAAGCTGGAATTGGCTAGATGAGCAAACACTAAATCTGGATTTTGCCTTGCCGTCAGGCAGTTTTGCGACAAGCGTGGTCAGCAGTTTAGTAAGTCATATATTAAATGATAGGGTTTAAACGCTAGATTTAGAGCTTTGGCAGGATTGCTTTTATCTTAGACATATCCACTACAGTTGAGGCAACGACTCGGTTTCTTCCTAAGTCTTTGGCATGATACAAAGCGTTATCAGCGTGTCCAATGACCACTTCAATCACATCAAGCAACCCCAAATGATACTCACGCTCTAGAGACTTATCCATCATTATACTTTGATCAAACACGGCTTGAATGGCTTCCACGCAATGCTTGTGAAGGCTAGCAACGCCAAAGCTGGCGGTCATCACGATTTGGCGATGGTTGCCTGTGTCTATTGTTGTGCTAGCCAGCGTAAATCGAAGTTGATCGGCGACCTCTATTGCCCGAGACTGTGGCGTGTTCGGCATCAAAATTATAAATTCTTCACCGCCATAACGTCCAATTTCTGAAGTCTCGATCAATTGGATACTTTTTGCTACCTGTAGCCCCTTGGAAAATATCTTTGCGACTTCGGTGAGAATTTTATCGCCAACCAAGTGACCATGCACATCGTTTACCTGTTTAAAATGGTCTAAATCAACCAAAATCATGCTGTGGTCTGTACGGTTTTGTCCCTCACTGAGCCCTTGTAAAGCAAATTCTAGTAAACTACGCCGATTTCTCACGCCCGTTAGCTCATCATAATTAGCCTTGATGCGAATTTTTTCTCGACGCTCATAAAACGTATCCAACAGACGTCCGACTGTGAATACCAAAGCCAACGCCTTCGGCATACCAAAATAAAAATAGGTAATTTGCCAAAACAGGACGTGGTTTGGTCGCATCAACTTTCCTTGTTCACTGGCAACCATACTCGCAGTGTCACGGTTTATGTTAGGCACACCGTTATTGATTAAATCATTATTATATTGAGATGAGTGATAAAGCATCGGAAACTCTTGCCAAACAAGGGGCAGGATGACCAACAGCACTAAAATAATGCTTTGCATCCAAAACATCCGCCACACCAAACGCCGATGCGTCAAAAAAATAGCGGTCATTACCCCGCCTGTTAAGGATACTCCTGCCACAAAACTGCCTGCTCCAAGTTGCCACAGTATGATACAGATGAATACACTATAGACAGCGAGCATGATGTGTTGTAGACGATATAATTTGGCTGAGTTGTGACGGATGGTCGGCACACGTTGATACATCAACCAAATTGTTGGAATAAACGCCGTACATAACAGCAATAAATACAGCACAACCGAATGCGTCACATATGGCTCAAACCAAGGGCGGGCGATGGCAACGAACACGAACCACAGCCAATATAGCATCGCCTCATACATCATGAGTTTACCCATGAGCGAAATTTTATCCGAGTTTTGCCACTCCTGCATTTTTGCTGAAAGCAGGGTTTTAATCGGATTTATGGGTCGAGGATTGGCGATAGACTTAGGCATCGGTGCAATAAAGTTTGGGTATCCTCAATTAAATGTGGGCTGGGTATCAATTTTTTGGGTCAAGACAAGTGTTTGATTTTCATTCAGTCTCGGCACATCACCCAAGCGTCGCCAAGGCATATTTGCCCCATGAAAGTCACTACCAACCGAAACCTTTAAGCCATGTTCGGCAATTTGACGGTCAATCATTTGTCGTTTACTTATCGGTTCGTCATTGCTCGGCAATTCGCATGCATCCCCGCCCATCTCGGCGAAGTCACTAATCAACTTTCGCACACGGGTGGCAGACAGTCCGTAGCGAGTGGGATGAGCAAGCACTGCCACCCCTCCGCAGTCATGAATCAGCGTGATGGCTTCTGCCATGCTCAAAGACTCAATCGCCACATAAGCGGGCTTATTGTCTGCCAAAAACTTATCAAACGCCTTTTGCACCGTTGGTACGTGCTCTCGCTCCACCAATACTTTGGCGATATGCACTCGACCGACGGCTTCAGGTTTGCCGTCTGCGTGTGCCAATACTTCTTGCCACAGCTCGGCAAAAGGCACTTCGATCAGTGTCGCCAGTTTTTGAACAATTTGCTCGCCACGATTGGCACGGCTAGACTGAATCCGTGCAAGAGCTTGTCCCATTTTTTCAGTGTCTGCGAAATCCAGTGCCAACACATGAATAATTTTATCTTGTAACTTATGCTTACTGTGCTTGCCATACCCTCCTGAAACTTGGTGCATCACGCTAATTTCCACCCCATTTATCAGGTGAATACCATGTTCATCGGCAACGGCTTTTGCCTCATTACTGCCCGCTAAAGTGTCATGGTCTGTGACCGCAAACACGTCAATACCTACCTCAAACGCTTTGTTCAATAATTCTGACGGACTAAACGAGCCATCCGAGCAGGTGCTATGGCTATGTAAATCAACCTTTGTGTAGCGGTTTATATGATTGGCAGAATCTAAAGATGAACGGTTGTTGATTGGCAACATAGTGACGGCATCGTGATGACTATTAGATTTTTAAGATGATTTTGTTAAAATTTTGCTAACTTATGATAGTAGCATCTAGAAGATTACCCGTGCAGGAGAACTCCCAAATTTAGGACAATTACTGACAATCTTTAAACTTTTTTGGATGGATGGTAAAATATCA
>JAAXIL010000165.1 GCA_012270355.1 Psychrobacter sp. | reverse complement strand
CCTTGCCATAACGCCTGATTTCGTAGGAATTCCTGTATTTAAAAAAGTCACACCGCAGGTTTATTCTTGACTTTTTCCTGTTTTCTCAAGCGATTTTGAAAAGTTCCGTGAAGCCTTACAAAAATTGCAAATCAATGATGCGGCATTATTTTTTGAGCCAGACACCTCCGATGCGTTGGGCTTTGGTTTCCGTTGTGGTTTCCTCGGCATGCTGCACATGGAAATCATCCAAGAACGCCTTGAACGGGAATATGACCTGGATTTAATCACGACCGCTCCGTCGGTGATTTATGAAATCGTGAAGAAAAATGGCGACATTGTGTATGTCGATAATCCGTCTAAGTTGCCTGACACGGGCGTCATTGACGAGTTTCGTGAGCCGATTGCCCGTTGTCATATCCTTGTACCGCAAGACTATTTGGGCAATGTGATGACGCTGTGTATCGAGCGACGAGGCGTGCAGGTCGATATGCGGTTTATGGGCAATCAGGTACAACTGATTTTTGACATTCCGATGGGCGAGGTGGTCATGGACTTTTTTGACCGCTTAAAGTCGGTGTCTCGAGGCTTTGCTTCACTTGATTACGAGTTTGACCGCTATGAGGCGGATAAATTGGCTCGGGTGGACGTGCTAATTAATGGCGATAAAGTTGATGCCCTTGCCATGATTTGTCACCAAGACAATGCCCGCTATCGAGGCAATCAGCTGGTTGAGAAAATGAAAGAGTTGATACCTCGTCAAATGTTTGACGTGGCGATCCAAGCAGCAATTGGCAGTCAGATTATTGCTCGCAGTACTGTAAAAGCCATGCGTAAAGATGTACTCGCCAAATGTTATGGCGGTGACGTATCGCGTAAGAAAAAGTTGCTAGCCAAACAAAAAGAAGGCAAAAAACGCATGAAGCAAGTGGGCAGTGTGGAGATTCCACAAGAGGCATTTTTAGCCGTATTGCAGGTAGATAACGGATGAGTGTTATAGCTTATATCTTATTTGCCGTCACCGCATTGGTGCTGGCAGTGTGGATTGTGCATCAGCTTTTTTTATACGATAAGCATAGCAAGACTGAGCCTAATCCCTTATTTGGGCTTATCGATAAAGCCTTGCCCTATTTACTGTTGGCGTGCTTTATTCAGTTGATTTTCCTCATTCGTCAGGGCATCAACTTCGATTTTAACTATATCTTAGTGCCTGCTACCCTGTTTTTTTTGCTGGTTTATGTGCTCGATAAAACCGTCTATCACGACCGCAAAACGCATGGCAAAGGTCACGAACGCCCGCTCATCGCTTCGGCTTATGACTTCTTGCCCGTATTAGCAGTGGTATTGATTATTCGTTCGTTTTTGCTTGAGCCGTTTAACATTCCATCGTCCTCAATGGTGCCAAGCCTTTACACGGGCGATTATGTGGCGGTGAATAAGTTTGCTTATGGACTGCGTTTACCGATTACCAACACCGAGTTTTGGGACATAGGCGACCCCGAGCGGGGCGATGTGGCGGTGTTTCGTTATCCCGAAGATCCAAGCCTACATTACATTAAGCGGGTCATTGGTTTGCCAGGCGACACCGTTAGCCATGTGGATGGGGCGTTATATATCAACGGTGAACCAGTGCCAAGTGAGCAGGTGGCATTTACTGCCGATACTGCCATGGTTGAGCAAATGTATCAGCCCGATGCCAGTCGAAATATGAATGCAGAAATGGCGGTGTTCCAGGGGCAAGCCGAAGAGGGCGTTGCCCGCTATGAGCGTCAAACCATCGGTGAGCATCAATTTTTGCGTCGCCATCTTGCCTCAGAGCCTGACCATCAACAATACGCCAAATTCCTACAAGCGAATGTGGGCTATCAAGACAATTGGCAAGTGACCGTACCAGCAGACAGCTATTTTGTACTCGGTGACAACACCGACCGCAGTGGCGACAGCCGTTTTTGGGGAATGGTGCCCGATGCCAACCTTTCAGGTAAGGCATTTTATGTGTGGATGCACAAAAAACCAGGCTTGCATCTGCCGACCTTTGCCTATAATCGCAAAATTGACTAAACTGTTTACCCTGCATTTATCGTATTTTATCCGCATTGAAGAGGTGCGTCATGTCTCAATACAGTTCTGTTCGTCATCCTATCACTGATCGGCAGCAACTTGGTGCCATGGTTTGGGGCATTATCATATTTATTTTGGCGATGGGGATTTTTGTTAAATTAGGGCTTGCTATTGTGCCCGCCCAAATTGGGGACTATCAATTTGACAAAGCGGTTGCGATGCAACTTAAAAAAGCCAATGATAATGGCGAATCGTCACGTGAGTTTATGAGTAACCTACAAAAACAATTGTCGGTTAATGCGGATTACACCACCAAGCCCGAAGAGATTTTAACTTTTAACAATGATAAGACGGGCAGTTTGGCGGTGCATAAGGCTTATGAAGTCGTCAATAACTTTTTTGGCAATGTGGATATTGTGAATCGTTTTGAAGGCGATATTACTGCTGCTGATGTTGTCGAATAATTCATGCCAGCAACCAAAGTGAATAAAGATAAATTGCCAAAACTCGCCGAGCTTGAGCGAGCATTGGGCTATACTTTTGTTGATGCTAAGTTGCCTAAGCAGGCATTGACGCATCGTTCTTATGCGTCATCTGCCAGCTACGAACGGCTTGAATTTTTGGGCGACGCTCTGCTTGGCATGATTATCGGCGAGGCGTTGTATCACAAATTCCCAAAGCATGACGAGGGAAAACTGACTCGAATGCGAGCGACTTTGGTACGGCAAGAAACCTTGGTAAAAGTCGCCAATAAATTGGAACTGTCCAACCATCTAATTTTAGGCGATGGCGAACGCATAGGTGGCGGACGCAAGCGAGCTTCGATTCTGGCAGACACGGTTGAGTCGCTCATCGGGGCGATTTATTTGGATAGCGGTGAATTAGAAGTTACTAGAAACTGCGTGCTAAACTGGTTTGCCGAATTGATTGAGGCAGTGGACGACCAGCGGGTGCTCAAAGATGCCAAAAGCCGTTTGCAAGAATGGCTACAAGGTAAACAGTTTGCCCTACCAAACTATGAGTTGCTTGAGATTAAAGGCAACGCTCCTGATGAAGTTTTCGTCGTTGAGTGTCAAGTGGATGTGCCAAATACCGCACCCATCATCGAGACAGGCAACAGTCGTCGCATTGCTGAACAAAAATCTGCCGAAAAAATGATCAACCAGCTTAACACCTTGGTTGCTGAACGGGTGATTAAGGTTAAAAAGACTTAACAAGCATGATAAACATAACATGAGAACCAATGAACAATAGCCCAAAAAAACCTACCGACAGCTCAACCAACAATGTCAATGATGCAAATTCAGATAACGTCATTGATGCCTTTTTTAATGGGGTAAGTGGCGACGATTCGTTGCAACCGCAAGACACTACTCAAAAAAGTAGTCAAGCGAAGTTTAAGGCAGGTTATGTCGCTATTGTTGGCAGACCCAACGTCGGCAAATCGACCTTGATGAACCATTTGCTTGGACAAAAATTGTCCATCACCTCACGCAAACCACAAACCACTCGCCACCGCATTCATGGCATTTTATCGACTGATGCCATGCAAGCGGTGTTTGTGGATACACCTGGCATTCACACCAATGCCGTGCGTCTTATTAACGAACGCATGAACAAAACGGCAGTGTCCGCACTCACCGACGTGGATTTGGTGCTGTTTGTGGTCGATGGTGAGCAGTGGCGAGAAGATGATTTGTTGACGTTAGAAAAAATCGGTGAAACCGACACGCCTGTGGTGCTGGTCATCAATAAAGTCGATACCATGAGCAATAAAAACGCCTTGTTGCCACTCATCGAAACCTATCACGACAGTTTTGATTTTGCCGACATTGTGCCAGTCTCTGCCTTGCGTAACCAAAACCTAGACCGCCTAAAGCAGGTCATCGCCGAGCATTTGCCCGAGGGCGAAGCGATTTATGACACAGCAATGTTTACCGACCGTAGCGAACGCTTTTTAGCCAGCGAAATCATCCGAGAAAAAATCATGCGGATGGCAGGCGATGAAGTGCCGTATGACCTCACTGTGCAAATCGACACCTTTAAAGATGAACCAGCCCATACCGATCCCAAAACAGGACGCAAACGCAAAGCCTGCACCTTTATTGATGCCACCATTTTTGTCGAGCGTGGGGGGCAAAAGGCAATTGTGATTGGTGATAAAGGCAGTCGCATCAAACAAGTTGGTATTGAGGCACGGCAGGACATGGAAGCCTTGTTTGGTAAAAAAATCATGCTGAACTTATGGGTCAAGGTGAAGCAAGGCTGGTCGGATGATGCTCGGGCGTTGACCAGCTTGGGCTACTGATGAGTAACTAACAATATGATTAAGACGCCTTGCGAAACGAACCATTGACCGCCTATGTCTTGCACGCTCGCCCGTTTCAAGAAAAGCGGGCGATTTATTATATGCTTACCCGTGAGCTGGGCATGGTACATGGCATTGGTAAAAAAGGGATGCCTCAATTTGTGCCATTCAACATTTTTGCAACGGGCAAAAATACCCTAAAAACTTTTTCGCAAATACAGCCGGTTGATCCAAGCCAACCTTTACCTAATTTAAGGGGTCAATCGAGATACGCCTCGCTTTATATTAATGAGATCACTCTAAAACTGTTGCCCTTAGAGGATGCTGTCGCATCGATTTTTTTAAACTATCAATTTGTTATTGATAAACTAGCTGATTTATCAAACGCCGATGACATAACCACACTTAAATGGCTATTACGTTATTATGAAACTCAGTTGTTTATGGAGCTGGGCATGGCGATTGATTGGCACTATGACAGCGAGGGCAACGCCATTGATGCTAATTCATCGTATCGTTACATCATGGAAGCAGGGTGGATGCCCGTCGTCAGGCAGGGAAGTAAAGTTGAATCAAATGTCATTGCGGGCAAAGATATTGTTTACCTACAAACTTTAGACTGGCGAACCTTATTAAGACAATTGAGTCAAGACGACCCAGTTTCAAACGAAATTAGTTTGCCAACCTCGAAAGCCCTTCAAGCTGTGAGCACTGTGCATCGGCAAGTCATCGACCATTTGTTCGACTATCAACCGTTGCAAAGTCGAATACTGTGGCGACAATGGCAATCATATCAATTTTAGGATAACAATCTTATGAATACGCCTGCAAACCGACCGTTATTGGGGGTAAATATCGATCATGTCGCCACATTACGGCAAGCCCGAGGCGTGAATTATCCCGACCCCGTCGAGGCGGCATTAATTTGTGAAGAAGCAGGAGCGGATGGCATTACGTTGCATTTGCGAGAAGACCGCCGCCACATTCAGGATGCCGATGTGTATCGGATGAAAC
>JAAXIL010000252.1 GCA_012270355.1 Psychrobacter sp. | reverse complement strand
AATTGGAACATAAGATGAAATTTTCAAATAGTTTTAACCCCCATATTTTAACAGGTTGTCGCCTTGATATGAGAAAATTTATTACTAATCGACTAAAAACTTTCTTATAATGTGCCAACGCATTTGACGTACCTTCATGCTTTTAATCATCTCTGCATTTCGCACAGTTTTACTATTTAAATCTGTTTGATTGACCCATATGCTATTTGCATAGCTCTTTTAAGCTACTATGCCACTTTTCACTATGAATATGACAGATGCGAATTATGGCGTATCGATTAAAATCGTTACCATAGCCTATGATCTGCAACCATTATTTGTGATAGCCAGATAACCATTTTAATTTTATCGAGCCACTATGTATACCTACACCCAAGCCGACCAAGCCCTCGTGGATGAACGGGTTGAGCAATTTCGTGATCAAACCCGTCGTTATTTAGCAGGCGAACTGCCTGAAGAGCAGTTTTTACCGCTTAGATTGCAAAACGGGCTGTATATTCAACGACATGCCCCAATGCTTCGCATTGCCATTCCGTATGGCTTGCTTGCCAGCCGTCAACTTCGCAAATTGGCGGACATTACCCGAAAATACGACAAGGGTTATGGGCATTTTACGACACGTACCAATATTCAGCTGAATTGGGTGCAACTTGAGGATGTGCCAGACGTTTTAGCCGAGCTGGCTTCGGTGCAGATGCACGCCATTCAAACTTCGGGCAACTGTATCCGCAACACCACCACCGACCCATATTCGGGCATCAATGCCAACGAGATTGCCGACCCTCGTCCATACTGCGAAATTATCCGTCAGTGGTCAACCTTTCACCCTGAATTTGCTTTTTTGCCTCGCAAATTTAAGATTGCGGTCATTGGCACACCTGAGGATCGTGCGGCAACGCAAGTGCATGACATTGGTTTACATCTAGCAAAAAATGACGCAGGTGAGTTGGGTTTTGAAGTTATCGTGGGGGGCGGATTGGGACGCACGCCAATCATTGGTAAAACCATCCGTGAATTTTTGCCTCGTGAGCATTTGCTCAGCTATTTAGATGCCATTTTACGAGTGTATAACTTGCACGGCAGACGGGACAACAAATTTAAAGCCCGCATTAAAATTTTGGTTGAAAGCATAGGTAAAGACGATTTCGCCAAACTAGTTGAAGCAGAATGGGAAAAGCACAGCAAAGACGGGGAATTAACCCTAACAGATGCCCATTTTGCCAAAGCTCAAAGTTATTTTGATGACTTTGATTATGAGCAAATTGACCCATTAAAAGCACAAAACCAGCTATCCGAGCAAATGGCGAACGACAAACGGTTTGCCGATTGGATCAAACATAACACGGTTGCCCATAAAATTGCGGGTTATAAAGGGGTGATTATCTCTCTCAAAGCTGGCTTGGTCGATGGCAAATATGTGCCTGCTGGCGATGTCACCGCCGACCAATTAGACGCCTTAGCGGACTTAGCCGATGCTCACAGTTTTGGTGAGGTACGGGCGACGCATCAACAAAATTTGGTGTTCGCCGATGTCAAAATGAATGCATTATATGACTTATGGCAAGCCTTAACCGACCTGCATCTTGCCCGCCCTAACATTGGCACACTCACCGATATGATTGTCTGCCCCGGCTTTGACTACTGCTCGCTTGCCAATGCCACCACGCATAACATTGCCGAGCAAATTGAGCATCATTTTAACGATTTGGATTACCTCTACGACTTGGGCGAAATTCAACTCAATATGTCGGGGTGCATGAACGCTTGTGCCCATCATCACGTCGGTAATATTGGCATTTTAGGCGTGGATAAAAAGGGTGAACACTGGTATCAAATCAGCCTAGGCGGAAGCTCAAAAGCCGACACCCGTTTGGGAAGCATTTTAGGCAAAGCCGTGCCAGCCGATGACGTTGCGAACACCTTGCAAACCGTGGTCGATGTGTATATGCAAGGACGCACGCAGTCCGAAGATGCTACCGAGCCATTTGTTGATTTTGTAGAACGAGTGGGCATTGACCCCTTTAAGGAGGCGGTATATGGCTAATCATCAACTCATAACCCGAGAATGCGAAAGCATCGCTGATGATGTGTGGACGGTGTTGGACGTAACGGGATTGCCCGATGGCGTGGCATTGCATCACATCACCATCGACGAACTCATTCATAAAAACGAACGGCTCGATATGCTGGTTCCGCTCGCCGACGCGTTGTCACCGACACCATTAACACTAGCAACGCTAGATTTAATTACCCGTCATAGCAGTCGGCTTGGCGTGTGGGCAGATACCAGCATTTTGCCTGAACAATTGGACGAGGTGTTTAATGCCGAAGTTCGGGCAAAGAAAGCCAAAACCAACGCCAAACAAGGGATAGCCAGCATACCTGACACCTTTTCGCCCGATTTAGTCGTGTTTTATGTGCCAGCTTTTGCCGACGGGCGAGCCTTTAGCCATGCCACTCACTTACGGCAAAATGGCTACACCGGTGAAATCCGCTTTGCTGGCGAGTTTGGTATTGACCAACTTGCGTATCTCAAACGCACAGGTGTGGACAGCTTTGTTTTGCCGAGTGAGGTCTCATTAGATACCGTTCAAGCTGCACTAAATGCTTTGCCGACGGCTTATTCGGGTAAAGATGCCGATGAGTTGCCCTTGTTTCGTTCATAGTTTTGACGATTGAAATACAATATTCTTCAATCGCCAGTTATTGGTTTAGCCTTATTCCCAACATGGAATAAGGCTATCGCAAAGCATCCCTCTCTTTAGCAGGCAGAAATGGTTATGATGATGGCATATCAATTTTAACCATTTAATATTGGAACGCTTATGTCAGCCCTTGCTTGGTCAGATGTCTCTATTCCTACTGAGAATCCTACTAAAAAATCATCTCCGTTATCTAGCAATCAGCCATCATCAAAATTGGATTTGGCGACCATTGACCTAGACGTTTATGACGCTAAATTAGCCGATAAAACCGCCACCCAAATTGTTGAATGGGTTGCCAAACACGCTAAAAATCCGATATTAACCACTAACTTTCGCCCGCAAACCAGTGCATTATTGCATTTGGTGACGCAGGTCATGCCCGATATTCCTGTGATTTGGGTGGATACGGGTTTTAACAGTGATCCTACCCTAGAATTTGCTGAAAAGCTCACGCAAAAACTTAACCTAAATCTAAAAGTCTATCATCCTGAGCAAACGGCAGAATTAGAGGCGTTTCGCAAAAATGGCATTCCCATGCCCGATGATGTTGAAGCCCATGCTCGCTTTTCTCGCCTTGTCAAACTTGACCCGTTTGAGCAGGCGTTGGCAGACTATACCCCTGATGCATGGATAACGGGCATTCGCCGTGAACAAAATGAATTTCGGGAATCGCTGGACGTGCTGTCTCGTTCAGAAGGTGGTATTTTGAAGGTTGCCCCGATGTTTTATTGGTCGAAACAAGACCAGTTAGATTATATCGCCAACCACAACCTGCCCGATGAACACCGTTATTTTGATCCGACCAAACTCGATGAAAGCCGAGAATGTGGCTTGCATACTCAGTTGTAAATTTGTGAATAGGGTCTGTCAGAGCCATGGTTGAATTTTAAACAGACCCTTACCTAAATAAAGCAAAAAATTCTATCCAAATTATTGCATGATGAGACTAGCTTCCTTATTTATATTTCATCGTATCTAAAAGGTTTTCATCATGTCATCTTCCCTTACTCCGATTCCCTCAACCACTACCGCTTCAAATCATCCTATTAAACTCAACGTGACTTATGGTCTGAGTCATATGATTAAAGGTGGAATTTTACTGTCCCTTTTTGCGATGGCAGGACGCTAGAACGTCAAGCAATCGAGCGAGCGAGTGAGACATCGTTTGCCAAATTTGCAAGCATCATGTATTCCAGCTATCAACAACAATTCCGTGACCTTGAAGCCGTCGGGGCGAATGTCCGCATGATTGACAAGGCGGATTTGGACAAGTGGATTGACAGCACCAATCAGCCTGCCGTGCACAGCAAATGGGTCAGCGAGCAAGAAGCCAATGGCGTGACAGGAATGACCGACTCCCATCGGCAAATTGATGCGAGCATGCAAAATTATTTAGAAAAATAGGAAATTTTTACCCTAGATAATCCTAATTCTTGCTAAAACGATGCGGTATAATGATTGACAATTCATTCACTATTCAATTATTCACCCATCGTCATGTATGACTTAACCGATAACTCGTTCAATTCTGAGCCGCCTAAACCCACTCAACCGTTGACCGTACTGCATACGTCCGATTGGCATTTGGGCAGGCGGTTGTATGCCAAGATGCGATATGAAGAATTTGAAGCTTTTTTAAATTGGCTGGTTGATGCCATCGTGACGCATAGCGTGGACGTGTTGATAGTGGCGGGCGATATTTTCGACACCATGACCCCGAGCAACACCGCCCAAGCCTTGTATTATCATTTTTTGGGGCAAGTGGCGAAATCCAACTGTCGCCATGTGGTGATTGTCGCAGGCAACCACGATTCCCCCACCTTTCTAGATGCCCCTGCTCATATCTTAAAATTCCTAAATGTTCACGTCATTGGCACCGCTTGCGACAATGTGGCGAACGAAGTATTGACATTGAGTGATGCAGACGGTGTGCCCCAGTGTATCGTGACCGCCGTGCCCTACTTGCGAGATCGAGACGTTCGCACCAGTTCGGCAGGCGAGTCCGATGTGAACAAAGTTGCCAACGTGATTGAGGGTATCAACCAGCATTATGCTCAGGTTGCCGACATTGCTAAAGCCCGCCGTGATGAATTGTTAGTAACGCATCACCTTACGAATTTGCCGATCATCGCCACAGGGCATTTATTCACGTCAGGTGGCAAAACCACCGAAGACGACGGTGTGCGAGAGCTTTATGTCGGCTCGCTCGGCAATGTGCCAGCCAGCACCTTCTCGGACGTGTTTGACTATGTCGCCCTCGGACATTTGCACGTTCCGCAAATCGTCGGTAAAAATCCGTGCATTCGCTATTGTGGCTCACCGATTGCGATGGGTTTTGGTGAAGCTCGCCAACAAAAACAGGTGTTGATGCTGCGATTTGGGGAAGAGAATGATGAAGAAATTGAAGATGGCGATGCAATTATAAATAGCATGATAGCTAAAGATAAGGTTATTAATGCGGATAAACCCGTTCAACCTTCTATTAATATTTCTAAACCAACTAAGTCTAAATCAATCAGCAAATCGTCTGACTTATGGATGGACGACTTGTTTGGGACGATGGAATCTTATTTGCAAAATGCGGAAAGTGACGCTGAAATCGAAAAAGTTTCACGACATTTGCCAAAACCTTCGAGCGAGAATGACGCCAATCTAACTGGGCAAAACA
>JAAXIL010000129.1 GCA_012270355.1 Psychrobacter sp. | reverse complement strand
GCTTTTTGGATCAACAAACACATTAACATCATGCGTTGTAAACCGCTCATCATTGGCATCTGGCTCATCAACAAACTCAAGCACATACGCAAGCCCCGAACAGCCTGCCGTGCGTACACCGACTCGAATGCCTTCGCCATGACCCCGATTTTGTAAGAAGTCATGGACGTGTTTGGCTGCCCGCTCTGTCATCTTAATCATGGTGAAAGCTCCTTCATTAACATACAGTCATTAACTTTAAGTTAAAAACCAGCGTAAAAATTTAGGCAGTTACCGCTTCGGCATCTGTGTTTTGCTGAGCAGTATGCTTGCTTTGATAATCATCAATCGCTGCTTTAATGGCATCTTCGGCAAGCACAGAACAATGCACTTTGACAGGTGGCAATGCCAACTCTTCGGCGATGGCTTTGTTTTTAATCTCGCCCGCTTGGTCGAGTGTTTTGCCTTTGAGCCACTCGGTAACAAGCGAGCTAGAGGCAATGGCAGAACCACAGCCATACGTCTTAAA
Organism: Psychrobacter sp.; assembly: GCA_012270355.1. Taxonomy (GTDB): domain Bacteria; phylum Pseudomonadota; class Gammaproteobacteria; order Pseudomonadales; family Moraxellaceae; genus Psychrobacter. The sequence continues at coordinate 4,882 of JAAXIL010000129.1, read as the reverse complement.
ACGGGCATCTTCGATAACGCCATCGTCGCCAACTTGAATTTGCAGACGCATCACATCACCACAGGCAGGTGCACCGACCATGCCTGTGCCAACATTGCTGGCGTCTTTGTCTAAATTACCGACGTTGCGGGGGTTTTCGTAATGGTCAATCACTTGATTACTGTATGCCATTTCAAAGCTCCTAGCTTGAGGTTAATATAAAATTACGGATTAATTGGCTGTAACCAATCGGGATTAGTTACTAAATCGCCTGTCCAATTTAAAGGCTGAGGTTCTACAATATTTAGCATTGCATTATTTGTTTCGTTTTCATTCCACATTAAAGTCAAACGTGGGTGACCAGTTTTACAATAGCTATAAGCGTTATATGGGTCAAAGTCTTCATCATTCAAGTCGCCTTTAATCACATCTTTTGCTTCCAAAGGGATGATAACTCCCGTACCTTTATCTTCGGATTTATCTCAAACAGATAACGCGTACTGACCCTCAAAGTGTGAATCTTTTTGAGTTTCGGCAAGCACAGTATTGATTACGGTTAATCAACTTAATAAACACTAGTAACCAAAACTATGCCGTAAATTTCTCATCAATGAGCCGTCCACTCAACCGAGTTTAGGTCAATACCCTCTTGGTGCATGTCCCAAAGGGGTGACAATTCACGCAGTTTATCAACCGCCTCATGAATTTGAGCCACAATAACGGCAATGTCTTCACTGGTGGTATAACGCCCGAAGCTGAAGCGAATGGAACTGTGTGCCAATTCATCAGGGCGACCAATCGCTCGCAAAACATAAGACGGCTCAAGGGTGGCAGACGTACAAGCCGACCCTGACGAGACTGCCATGTCTTTAAGCGACATCATGAGCGACTCGCCTTCAACAAAGTTAAAGCTGATATTGATAATGTGTGGCACGCTATGTTCTAAATCACCATTGAGGTAAATTTCATCAATATCTTGGATGCCTTCCCATAATTGATTGCGTAACTCAGCGACGTGAGCTCTGTCTTTGTCTTGCTCTTGTTGGATAATGGCGAATGCCTCACCCATGCCCACGATTTGATGCGTCGGCAACGTGCCAGAACGCATACCACGCTCATGCCCACCACCATGTTGCTCGGCTTTTAGGCGAACCCGAGGCTTGCGGCTGACGTATAATGCCCCAATGCCTTTAGGTCCATAGACTTTATGTCCCGAAAAGCTCATCAAATCTACTTTTAGCTTACTAAGGTCAATATCCACCTTACCAGGGGCCTGAGCGGCATCAACATGAAAAATTACGCCAGCTTCTCGAGTGATGTCGCCAATGGCTTCAACATCAGTAATGGTGCCAAGCTCATTGTTGACAAACATCAGCGACACTAAAATGGTGTCATCACGCAATGCGTCTTTTACTTGTTCGGGCAAAATCAAGCCTGTGCCATGCTCAGGTTCAAGATAGGTGATTTCAAAACCTTCTTGTTCCAACTGACGACAGGTGTCAAGCACAGCTTTGTGCTCAATTTTACTCGTAATGATGTGCTTACCTCGACCTTCATAAAAGTGAGCTGCCCCTTTAAGGGCTAAATTATCCGATTCTGTTGCTCCTGAAGTAAACACGATTTCACGGGGATCAGCATTCACCAAATCAGCGATTTGCTGACGTGCCGTTTCGACCGCCTCTTCCGCTTGCCAACCATAGCCATGCGAGCGAGAAGCGGGGTTACCAAACGTGCCCTCAAAAGTCATGAACTCGCTCATCTTGCTGGCAACCCGAGAGTCTACGGGGGTGGTGGCAGCATAATCCAAATAAATCGGACGACGAGGATTTTCTATATTAGCGGCGGCTAGGTTACTCATACGGTCATTTCCTTGTTAGGGATAAAATCAAATTCAGTGGTGTCGGAAGTCAAATGTGGCAGATGCATTGAGTCAAGATTAGAAGTCTGAGGATTATCTGAACTGCTATTAAAAAACAATCCTGAAGTCATCGCTTTAACGTCGCTCTCATCGTCGTTATTCTTTATTATCTGCTCTTGATGTAGATTATGTAAAAGCTCAGCCAACGAAATATTTTGCAAATAGCTTTCGATATGGACGGACAAGTCATGCCACAAGTGATGCGTCAGGCACATTGCCCCGCCTTGACAGTCACCTCGTCCATCACATTGCATGGTCTTTACCGACTCATCAACGGCGGTAATGATGGACATGACGCTCACGTCATCAAGGGGTTTGGCAAGGCGATAGCCCCCTGTAGCCCCACGTGTGCTATTTACCAGTCCTGCTTTTCGCATTTTTGAGAACAATTGCTCAAGATAGGACATCGAAATCGATTGACGCTCTGCCACGTCCGACAATGACACCGCTGACTGGGTGTTACCTTCTTGAATGGCTAAGTCGAGTAGAGCAGTGACGGCGTAGCGTCCTTTCGTGGTTAATCGCATCAAATGACTCCAAGTCGATGATGGGGTTATTATAGTTAATTCCGAGTAAAATAGTCAAGATTAAAGAGGGCTTATTACCATGAGCTTAAATAAAGTCGATGATTGGAAAAATTGAAGGAGACTTAATAGGGCTATTTATCGCGAATTAAAGTCATAAACGCTAAAAATGAGATATTAACAATCCTAAATTCTGCCAAATCATCACCACACCACTCACCACCATCACCGTGATTACTGCAACTCTAAACTGTTTAATACTGATGCCTGCTAACAGCCTTTTGCCAATCAGATTGCCAATGACCGCACCCAGTCCCAGCACGATGCCATAGCCCCATAGCGACGGATTTAGCACGCCAAAAAACGCATAGCTACTAATTTGGGCAATGCCGACAAAAAAGGAGTTGGAGGTTTTGGTGGCGATTAAATCTTCTTTGGTCAAACCGACATTCATATAAAACGGATTAAGCACAGGACCGAGTCCACCAACAATGGTACTGATAAATGCTGTACCAAACCCTAAGGGCAAAAATCCGAGTTTGGGCATGGCAAAGGATTTATCAACCTTGCCAAATCGATATTGCCAAATGGTTGAGACTAAAAAAATGCCGATGAGCAATTGTAGCCAGGTGGCATTCATTTTGCTAAATAAAAACCCTGCCAGCCATGCCCCAAGGATGGCACTTGGCATATAAAACTTAACCAATGACCAATCAATATCCTGCCAAAACATCAATAGTCGGGCAGGACGTGAAATGAACGTGCCAAGGTTGACGACAGGAGCGGTGGCAGTTGCTCCGATGAGACTGGTTGTCACTGGAATAAGCAACAGTGCTCCGCCACCCCCTGAAATGGTGGAAATGACAAAGGCGACGATGCCTGCGATAAATAGTCCGAGACATGCCCATAGGTTTAAGGTTTCGAAAATCATGGTTAGTATTGTTAATAAAAAAATCCAAACCATTAAACCATGATTTGGATTTTCAAAATAAATAGCCTGAAATAAATAGCCTGAACATAATAAAACTGGTACGGTGTTAAGCTCGCTCGAATTACGACTTGTATATCTTCGCTCGTTTGCCTTGTACCAATTTAACTCTAACTTGGCTATACGAATTTTGAAAATTACAATCCTTTACAGTTGGCGTAATAGGTTACGGTAGCAGGCCAGTCTGAGAAAATGCCCATTACGCCCACGTCTTGAGCCAGTACGTCAATGTAGTTCATCATGTCGCCGTCGTTGTTGATGGCATCCTCAAGCCCTGTGTAATACCAACCGCCACCGTTTGCCAAAGGTCCTGAACGTTCTAATGACCAAGTGATGATGCCTAAGCCAGCGCTGTTGGCTTTTTTGGCATATTCTGAAGGTATCAAATTGCCATTGCCGTCTGAGCTGACCAGTAGCCAAGTGGCAGGAGCGATAATGTTGACGCCCATGCGTTTGAGTTCGGCAGGTGAATGCTTCCAAGTGGTTGGGTCGTTTTTATCAAAGGTTTTACCGTTGGCGGTCTCGTTGCTGTCATCGATGAGGTAAACGGCTTGTTTGCCAAAGTCAGGGGTGTTTTTGAGCCAGTAGCGAACGTCATCCAAATCAAACGATTGGGCATAGACGTTGGCAGGATTTACGCCTGCTTGGCGATAGGTGTCGATAAGCTGTTGGCGGTAGTCGTCTTGTGAGTAGCCAATAAATGGCATATCAACACTTGGGGCTTTTAGCTCTGGCGTGTGCTTCATGCCCAGACGTTCGGCTAGTGCGATGTGCTCTTTTAGGGTCATCAGCTTACCATTTTGGCTATACAGGTCGGTTCGCCAGTTGGCGGTGGCGTTCATGTAGTCGTCAACATTGGTTGCTTTATCGTTATAAGCATCCATTTTGCCTTTTAAGGTGCGATAGTCGTTTAAGGTGATGTCTGAGGTGCGACATTCGATGTCTTTGGCGTTTGACAAATTGCCATTGCTGTTAAATTTTGGAGCAGTGGTGCATTGATTGGCAAGATTTGAGGCAACGATGTTGGTGGTGGTGTGCAAATCGTTTTGGGCATGACGACAAACGAGTTCACGGTCTTTGGTAAAAGTCACGTCACATTCTAAGATACCTGCTCCCATGCGAGCCGATGCGACGTAACTATCGACAGTATGTTCGGAGTATTGCAAGGGTGCACCACGGTGAGCAATGGAAAAATCGGTCTTTTTCGGCATTTGCCCTTCGCAAGCTTGTAGTTCCCGTTTCAGCGGGCTGTCGTCCATGTCGTCAATCAGATACTGCGGACGTGAGCCATAGCTGTAGCCGATTTTGGCAGGTGACTGATCGGCGGTCGATTGTAGCTGAGATGAAGTGCTGGTGACGATACGTGTGTTATTGTCGAGCGATAATTCTGCATAAGCGACGCTTACAAATAGGCTGGCGGATAAAGCGGTTAAACAAAAGCGAGACAGACCAGACATGACATTTCCTTACATT
>JAAXIL010000019.1 GCA_012270355.1 Psychrobacter sp. | reverse complement strand
CCCCGAGCTTTTGCTTCAGGGGTTTGGGCAAACAAATCCCGAAATCGCGTAAACCCACCAGTATAAGTGGCAGGGTTAGAGCGGGGTGTGCGGCCAATCGGGCTTTGGTCGATGTCCACCATTTTGTCGAGGTATTCTAGCCCTGAGATACTGTCGTATTCTTCAGGCACTAAGGTCGAGGCGTTATTGAGTTGTGTGCCAGCCAAAGGCATGAGCGTGCGGTTAATCAAGGTAGATTTGCCTGAGCCTGACACACCCGTGATGCAGGTCATCACGCCTACAGGTAGAGTTAAATCAACATTTTTTAGGTTGTTGCCTTTCGCCCCTTTTAGCTCGATTTGCATCGGCACGATGTTGGCAGGCTTTTTCTTTTTGCTTGCCTGCTTCTTGGCTTCGGCTTGCTTCTTTTTGCCCATCGGCATGATGCGAGCTTTGGCAGGCGGGTTGTTGAGGTCGAGGGTCTTGGCTTTATGGCGAACTTTGGGCACGTCAATGCCTCTTTCGCCTGATAGATATTGCCCTGTCAAAGAGTCTTTGGTGCTGGCAATGTCTTTTGCCGTGCCTTCAGCGATGATGCGTCCGCCGTGCACGCCAGCCCCCACGCCGATGTCGATGATGTGGTCAGCTTGGCGAATGGCATCTTCATCATGCTCGACGACCAGCACTGTGTTCCCAAGGTCACGCAGGCGAGTGAGGGTTTTTAACAAGCGGTCATTGTCCCGCTGATGCAACCCGATGGACGGCTCATCCAGCACATACATGACCCCCATCAAACCTGCCCCAATCTGGCTAGCAAGACGGATGCGTTGGGCTTCACCGCCCGATAGCGTTTCGGCAGAGCGAGCAAGGGTAAGATAGTCCAAACCGACGCTGACCAAAAAGTTTAGGCGTTCGTTGATTTCCTTAAAAATTTTGTCGGCAATTTCGCCTTTTGCCCCGTCTAACGTGAGATTGGCATAATAGTCGCACGCATCGCCAATCGACAATTTCACAATATCGGCAATGGTCTGCTCATCGATGCGCACATTGCGGGGGATTTCACTTAGCCGTGCTCCGTCGCACACGTTGCAAGTGGTGTCTGCCAAATACTTCGACAATTCATCTCGCACCAGATTACTTTGCGTTTTGGCATAGCGTCGTTCAAGGTAGGGCAATCCGCATTCAAATGGGGTGGTTTTACGGGTTTTACGTCCTCGCTCATCGGTGAAGTTAAACTCAATTTTGTCCTTGCCTGAACCGTTTAAGATGATGTTTTGAATTTTTTTCGGCAACTCATTCCACGGCGTGTCCATGTCGATGTCATAGTGATTACAAACGGTAGTGAGCAAGCCAAAATAATAGGAATGACGTTTGTCCCAGCCGTTAATCACCCCTTGATTGAGCGATTTGTTTGGATTGGTGATGAGTTTCTCGCTACTAAAATATTGGCGTTTGCCCAGTCCGTCGCACGCAGGACACGCCCCATACGGATTGTTAAAACTAAAAAGACGAGGCTCAACTACTATACCCGCAAGGAACAAAACACGGCACGAATTTATGGAGGACAGGATTTTGTCAGCCTCTTGGTCTTTGTCCATGTGGTGCAAAATGGCGAGGTCTTGCCCCAGCCGTAGAGCCGTCTCCAAACTTTCTGCCACTCGGTTGCCCAAGTCATCTCGCACCTTAAAACGATCAACCACGACCTCGATGCTGTGTTTTTTGTTTTTCTCAAGTGGGGGCAATTCGTCTACGTCATACACGTTGCCATCGACCCGCACTCGCACGAAGCCTTGCCCAACCAGTTGCTCCAGTAGTACGGTGTGTTCGCCTTTGCGGTCTCGCACCACAGGGGCAAGAATCATGAGTTTTGTGCCCTCAGGCAATGCCATGATGTCATCAACCATTTCGCTGATGGTTTGAGCAACCATTGGCTCGCCATGCTCAGGGCAATAGGGCGTGCCGACACGGGCATATAGCAGACGCAAATAATCGTAAATTTCGGTAATCGTGCCGACGGTCGAGCGGGGGTTGTGGTTGGTCGATTTTTGCTCAATGGCAATGGCGGGCGACAAGCCTTCGATGCTGTCGACTTCCGGCTTCTCCATTTGCGCCAGGAACTGACGGGCATAGGCGGATAGACTCTCGACGTCACGGCGTTGCCCTTAGGGGTAGAGCGTATCGAATGCTAGCGACGCTGTTCCCGAACCCGACAAGCCTGTGATGACCACGAATTTGTCACGGGGAATGTCGATGTCAATGTTTTTTAGATTGTGGGTGCGTGCCCCGCGAATTTGGATATTTTCGTGTGCCATTGATGAGCCTTGAATATGAAAGTGTATATAAAGGTTTAACAGTCAAAAAACGAAGAAAATGGATATAAAAGGTGTTGTGTTTTTATTGGTTTTGGAATGAGGGTAAGCAAATTTATAGTTTGCCAAGCCCTAAAGATGGGCATGAATAGAGGAAAATTCAAGGCTGATTGGTGGGGGTAATGCACGGTTAAATAAGAAAGGCAACCACTTAAGCATCTGGCAGTCGAGCCATCCAAATGGCAACCGCCAGACAAAGGAGGCAGGTTAGATAAGCGACCCAATGCCACTCGGCAGGCAAGCGATAAAACACCATGATGCACGACAAGGTCATCATGCTAAACGCCAAATATTTAGCATAGCGTGGAATTGCCCGTCTTTCTTCCCAGTTGCGTAGCATCTCGCCAAAAATGCGGTGCGTACTCAGCCAGTGATAAAACCGTTTCGACCCTCTCGCCCAACACGCCCCTGCCAGCAAAACAAATGGCGTGGTCGGTAGCACGGGTAATACCACGCCAATCATGCCGAGCACAAAGAACAATCCCCCAAGCACCATAAATCCAAAGCGGATAAAGGCATTGGCATGGTATTTCGGGGAAGTCGAAGGGTTGGGGTTGTCCATGCGGTCATTATAATTGATTATAATTGGTTTTATGAATAGGTATGAGTAAGTATGAGCAGGATTGACACAGATTTTGCCCCGTCTCTTATGCTATAGTGCTGGCTTTTATCCCTTATCAGTTTGCGATGTCAATAGGCAATGAGATTACCGTGACAACCAATCAGGCAAGCCATGTATGAATGCCAGTGAACGCCGAGCTATTGTCAGTATTGGGCTGATTTTTGCCTTACGAATGCTTGGGCTGTTTATGATTGTGCCCGTGTTTTCTACCTATGGCACCCAGTATGCCCATGCCACGCCTTTTTTGTTGGGTTTGGCGGTGGGCATTTATGGGCTGACGCAAGCGGTGATGCAAATTCCGCTGAGTGTGCTGGCAGATCGTGTGCCCCGCAAGCCAATTATTTTGGCGGGTTTGGTGCTGTTTGCCATCGGTGGGGTGATTTGTGCCACCGCCGATAGCATTTATCAGGTGATCATCGGGCGAGCACTCGCTGGCAGTGGGGCGGTGTCTGCCGTGCTTCTTGCCTTGCTTGCCGATGTGACCCGTGAGCAGACCCGCACCAAAGCGATGGCGGTAATGGGCATGACCATTGGGGCAACCATCATGGCATCGTTTGTCATCGGTCCTGTGTTGGTCGCCAGCCTTGGCATGAGTGGGCTGTTTTGGCTAACGGCTGTGTTTGCGGTGGGGGCAATGGGGCTGTTATTTGCCATTCCCACGCCTACTCGCCTGCTCAAACAGACGTTAGGCGAGCAAAGCCTCATAAACCAGCTTCGCACGGTGTTGAGCATGGGTGACCTCAACCGTTTGCCCGTTGGCATTTTTGCTCTGCATCTCAGCATGAACGCCATTTTTGTGTTGTTGCCATTGCAGTTGGCTGAAGTGCTTGACTTAACGGTGCGACAGCAAGGCTTGGTGTATCTGCCTTTACTACTGGTGAGCTTTGCCATCGCCATTCCGATGATTATTGTGGGCGAAGTTAAGAAAAAAATGCGTCAGGTGTTTTTGCTGGCGGTCGGCACTATGGTGCTGGCGATGGGCGTTTTGGGGTTAACATGGCAATGGGGTGTTGGTCTGGTTGTCGGGCTGGGTCTGTATTTCATTGGCTTTAATGCGTTGGAAGCCACCATTCCGTCTTGGATTTCCAAAGTCGCCCCCGTTGCCAACAAAGCCACAGCGATGGGACTAACTTCTTCCAGCCAGTTTTTGGGTGCATTTGTGGGTGTGTCGCTGGGTGGTTGGTTATTGACCCCGTCGCCAACGGTGGCATGGCTGGTGCTCGGTGGATGTTTGGTAGTGGCATGGCTGGCAATATTTCCCATTCATCAACCGCCGTATTTGTCCAGTCTCACTGTTAGACTGCCTAAACAAACCGACGTAAACGCCTGGTCAAACAAGGTGCTTGGCGTGGTAGGGGTGGCAGATTTGGTGGTGATGGAAGGCGAGGGCGTGGCATATCTCAAGGTGGATAAAACCACGTTGAGTGACGCATCACGACAACAGTTGTCGTCTTTAACCGACACACCGCTAGATATTTAATTCGTTTTTAAGTAAAGTAGAGTCCATTAATCATCGACATTTTTGAAGAGGAAAGTTTATGCGAGGCGTAAATAAAGTCATCATCGTGGGCAATCTAGGTGCAGACCCTGAGTCTCGCCAGTTTAGCAACGGCGGAAGCGTGACCAACATTTCAGTGGCTACATCTGAGCAGTGGACGGATAAACAAACAGGCGAACGCCGTGAAGCCACTGAATGGCATCGCATCTCGCTCTTTAACCGCCTAGGTGAGATTGCAGCTCAATACCTGCGTAAAGGCTCGCAGGTGTATATCGAAGGCAGTCTCAGAACCCGCAAATGGCAAGACCAAAACGGACAAGACCGCTATACGACCGAAATTCGTGCCGACAATATGCAAATGCTAGGTGGTGCAGGCGGTGGTGGTTTTCAAAATAATCAAGGCGGTCAAAACCTTAATAACCAAAACAATCAGGTTGGTTATGACGGTGGTTATAATACCCATAACACCGCTCCGCAAAATCAAAACAGTTTTGCGAACAATTCGCCGAACAATGCTTCCAAAACCAGCCAACCGCAAAACGCCAATAAAGGTTTTAACAATCAAACCACTGGTAATGCTACGTCCGACACGCCAGTTGATGATGATATTCCGTTCTGAGGAATACGTAATCTAATAGTGTTGATTAAATTAGATGGGGTCTATATAAATAGACCCTTTTCTTATATCTAAAGAATAAAAATAGTTTATAATAGAGTTGTGAATAACATACATGATTAAGTGTTGATTAAAAGGTTTGTCACATGGCTCAGATTAAGAACTTAATATTTAGTAATGGGGAAAGATATCCAATGCTAATGGATTCAGATGGTACTCCCGACTATTGGGTTACATTATATGTGACAGAGAAGCTAAGGCCTTCTCAAACACAATCCGCAATTATCAATACTCTTGGGCATTTGATACACCTTAAACTATGGGAAGAGATAAAC
>JAAXIL010000238.1 GCA_012270355.1 Psychrobacter sp. | reverse complement strand
CACACGCGCGAAGGGTCGGACGTCTTGCCTGCTCTTTTTAAGTCAGTGATGCTGGGCGTGAGTTTAACCGTGCCTTTGACCAATGGGCGGTTGGGGCTGGGAACTTGGCAGGGCATTTACCTATGCGAGTTTAGGAATCGTGCTTCGGGTAGGAAATTGGTGATTACTGTAAGTATTTGACATTTGTAGGCTGTGTTGATTTTTGATTAAAATAAGGTCTGCTTAGGATTTTTTAGAAATCCTTTTTTAAAAACCCTTGTTTAGGAACTGTTGTCATGCGTTTTTCTTCTACTCGTGCACGTTTAACTGCCACTTTGGTTTGCACGTTGCCTGTATTTGCACTGTTTGGTTTAACCGCTTGTGACCGCAATGAGAACAACGATACCGAAGCGGTGCAAGTAACAAAAATCGAACCTGCCGACACGCAAGACGTTGATGCTCAACAAACGACTTCCGAAACGGTTGATGATGCCGATGTGGAAGCCACAGTCCAAGCGGTGTCACAGTCTGATGAGCTAGAAAATGAAGCCAATCAAACGTCTCAAGACGAGGGCGAGGGGGTTTTACTGACAAATGACGACATTCCTCAACCGCCAAGCGATGGCGTACAGGCAGGCGATGTTGCCCCCAATACACCGATGAGCAAAGAGACGCAAATTACGGATGTTGAATATCGAGGGGCAAATGGACAAAGTATCATGGTGACGTTTCAGACCTCAGCGGTTGGGGCACTAGAAGCAGATGTCAAATTACCTTCAGGCAAACGTGTCTTGCTTACCGCCCCCTCAGGACAAGGCAATAACCCCACCTATGAAAATGCCGATGGTAGCATTCAGCTTGTCAGTCATGGCGGAGGTGGGTCAGTAGATTTATTGCAAAACGGTCAAGTAACAGGATTTGATGCGGTGAGTGCCGAAGCGGAAGTGATTACGCCTCAATGATTTAATGCACTAAAAACGCAATAAACCGCCACAATTAAAAACACATACCGCCCAACCCAAACGTTATCCAAAAACGCTTTAAAACACGCCATCGGCTCACGGCTTAAGCAGGCTTTATCTTGTCGATAAAACAAAATAGCAACGATGGCTAATCCTAAAATTGGCAAGATACCGAAACTGCTATTCCCGAAATAATGCCAAAACACCACGCCCATTAATGCTAAAAATGCGATTTGTAAAAGGCTGATAATCAAGACGTCATGCTTACCAAACAAAATGGCGGTGGACTTTACGCCAATTTTTAGGTCGTCAAAGCGATCTGCCATCGCATATTGCGTGTCATACGCCACTGTCCAACACATAAATGCCAAAAACAACAGCCAACACCATACGTCGGTGTGTCCTTGCACCGCCACATACGCCATCGGGATTGCCCAACCAAACGCCATCGCCAAAAACACTTGGGGCAAATGGGTGTGCCGTTTCATAAACGGATAAATGAACGCCAAAATCACCGCCCCGAATGACCAATAAAACACGTCGATGGGCAAGAAGAACAGCAAACAAGCACTTGCCAGCACCAACACGAAAAACGCTCCCAACGCTTCTTTAGCAGTCAATCTGCCATCGGCAAGCGGTCGCCCTTTGGTACGGGCAACATGTCCATCTACTTTGCGGTCGGCAAAATCGTTGATAGCACAGCCTGCTGACCGCATGAGCACCACACCGAGAGCAAAGAAAATAAGCGTTTTTAAGTCGGGCAATCGGCCAAGTCCATATGAGGATAAAAACACCGCCCAAAGGGTGGGATAAAGCAAGAGCTCGATGGGGGCGGGTTTGTCGAGGCGGACGAGTTGAATGTAGGCGTGGAGTTTGGAAGTAGATGGCATGGCGTTTTTTTGAGCTCATAAGGTACATAGAACGCACCCTACCGCTTTACCTTAATTAGAGTTGCAGGGGTGTTTGCGATAGCGTATCACGAGAGTATGATAAATAAAAGTATTTCTTAAATGTCTTTTAAACTCACTTAGTCACATAGCACGCACGGCATGGCAAGCAAGATACTCACTTTTCAGAAAACTCCCTTCTAAGGAATTTTCTCTTGCGAGCCTAAAATTGCAATGCAATTTTTTAACGGCTCTCAGGGAAATAGCTACATATCCTCACATTCTAACACCATCCCCCGAAGTTACGGTAAAATACGCCCCTTTTCCAACTTGTTTTTGGCTCAATGCGTCTTAAATCCCTAAAATTGGCAGGTTTTAAATCCTTTGCCAATCCGACAACTTTCCATTTCCGCCATGGCATCACCGCCATTGTGGGTCCCAACGGCTGTGGCAAATCCAATGTGATTGATGCCATCCGCTGGGTGCTGGGTGAGTCGTCCGCTAAACAGCTTCGGGGCGGGGCGATGAGCGATGTGATTTTTGCGGGCGTGGAAAGCAAATCTGCCAAAAGCCTTGCTAGCGTTGAGATGACCTTTGAGCACACGCAAGATGAGCACACGGGCATTCGCCATGAGCTGAATCTGTATCATGAGCTCACCGTGCGTCGGCAGGTCACTCGAGACGGTAAGTCGGACTATTTTATTAATGGCACTCGCTGTCGTAGGCGGGATGTGGTGGATGTGTTTTTGGGCACGGGACTGGGTGGCGGGTCGAGTGCTCGCAGTTATTCGGTGATTCAGCAAGGCATGATTGGGCGGATTGTGGAGGCGACACCGCTTGAGCTTCGGGCTTTTATTGAGGAAGGAGCTGGGGTGTCGCGCTATCTGGCACGGCGGGTGGAAACCGAACGCAAGCTTAGTGATGCCAGCGATAACTTGAGTCGATTGCAAGACATGCAGCAAGAACTCGCGCGGCAATCGGGCACGCTCACCAAACAAGCCGAACGGGCAAATGCGTATCATGCCCTCAAAGGCAAGCTCGCAAAGGTGCAGGTGCGTTTGGCTCAATTGCAGGTGCATTCGGCAACCATCTACCATACCAACATCCAGCAAGAACATGATACCACGCAAACGCAGTTGGCAACCCGCCAACAAGAGCAACGCAAGCTATCTGCCAAACTCGAGGCGACGGCAGATAAGGTGGCACAACTGACGTGGCTGGTGGACGATGCTAAAGAAAAACGACACACGCTGGAAATGGCTCGGCAATCTGTATTGCATGAGAAAGAGACGCATGCAAAGCAAGTAAAAGAATTACAAGAGCGTATTCACCGTACTGAAATCAAACAACAGCACACGCAAAAGGCGTGGCAGGCCGAGCAAGATAAAATCGCCCATTTTGAAGCGATATTGAATGACCTTGAGCCGAAGCTGGCTCAAAGCCAAGCCACTAAAGACAACGCTCAAGCTGAACTTGCCAAATTGCAAGCCGAACGGCAAAGTATGCAAGATAAGGTAGGCTCGCTCACAAAAAAGGCGAATGAAACGGCACAACGCATTGCCTTGAACCATCAAGCTCTTGAACAATGGCAAAACGAGTTTAACCGTTGGCAAACGACTCAAGCCACTTGGCAAGGTGAGATGGAGGCTTTGCGGAGTTTAAATCAGACGAACGATGATAATCAGACAGGGACAAACGACAGTCAAGCTGAACTTACCTCGCTTGAAACACGCCTAGCCAGCCTCGACACCCAACTAGATACCTTAGACGATGAACTGGCAACGACATTGCCTGAATTAGACAGGCTGACTGAAAAAGTATCGCAAACGCAAACCGAGCTTAATGCGTTAGAAAAACGTCATACTGCCAGTCTGAGCGAATACGACACTTTGCACCGTTTGCTAAAAAATTCTCGTGGTGACAGCAATAATAAGGTTACGCCTTCCTCTACTGACAATCAAACGCTAGAGCTATTAAGTTGCCCTACCCTTGCCGACACCTTGCAGTTGAGCGACGCTGGCAAACCCTATGCCGAACTGAGTGGCAATGTGTTATCGGTATTACAGTCGGCACGAGTAAGTGAGCCACATGAAGATATTGATTTGACGATAAACATAGACAAATTGATTTTGCACTCATCTGATTTGAGTGACAATTTCAGTCGAAAAAAGAATCAGAATACTAATCAAAAACCCAAAACGGTGCGAGGTTTATTGGTAGATACGTCTAAAAGCACTGATGATAAGCCTGTCACGTTACCTAAAGCAGTGCAAACCAACTTTATTTCCTTACCTGATTTAATCGACTCCCCAAAGCTTAATTTATTTAAGCGGTGCTATGTGGTAGATGGAAATGTTTATTTTTATTCCCTTAGAAATTATCTGAAAATTTTAGCGGAAGAATGTCAAACAAAACCCATACTCATCACAAAAACAGTTTGCCTGATTGGTAATTTTGGGGCGGTGCATTGGACATTATTTAACAAGACAACTGGCGAGGCGGGACAACGCCTTGCCGAGCAAATAGCAAATGAGGCTCGTTTAACAGAATTGGACGACCAGCTTAATGAGATGGATAGTCAAATTGAAAGCCTACAAAAAACTCTGGGCTCGCAGACTCAAGCCTTGCATCAGCATCGTATTCACACCCAAGAGTTGCAAGCACAGCAAAAGACGGTCAATCAAGAGCAACACACGATTATTCAGCGTCGCACCGAATTTGCCAGCACGCTTAAAGCCGAGACTGAACGTCTTGAGCGAGAGCGAGAACGCTTGCATAAACAAAACAACCAGTTGGACACTGAGCTTGAGCGTTTAAACCAACGTAAGCAAACTTTATCCGATCCGCAAGCCGAGTTACAAGCGTTCGAGCAAACCCTGACACCAGAGTTAGAAACTGCTCATACCGAACTAAACCAAGCCGAGCAAGCCATCGACACCTGGCAAAACCGCCGAGGCGATGAGGTCGAGACGTGGCAAGCGTTGAGCCTAAAGCATCAGCAAATCACCCTTGCCCAAAGCCATGCTACCGAAGCTTTAAGAGCTTTGGCTCAAGATGACACCCGCCTTGATGAGCAACTGGCAGAGCTGACTAAATCTTTGGACAAGCTAGAGAGCCAATCTCAAAATTTTAAACAGGCGGTGGCAGATGCTGAGCGATCTTACCATGAGCAAGATGTGCATGTGCAAGAATACGCCGTCCAGTTGACTGAAATTCACACTCAAAAAACCACGTTAAGTGAACAACATCAAGGCTTGAATAACACCGTGCAGGCGTTGCAAACTCGCCTGAGCGAGCAGACTGCCCATCTAGCTGTGGCAAAAGAACGCTTAAAACTAGCGACTGAAACGCTGGAGCAAGAACAAACCGCTCTACTTAAAATCGAGGAGCGAACCCGAGCGGACGATGCGGAAGAGATGACGGTTGAAGAAGACGCTGATTTAAGCACTCTATCACAAGAAGTGTTGACCGCTCGGATTCAAGACTTACAACAGCAAGCATCTGCCCATACCGAAAAGTGGGCAACCATGGGAGCAGTGACCCTAACCGATCAAAGCGAACTGGATGCGTGAAACGCACGGCGTGCGCCATTAAGCGCGCAA
>JAAXIL010000090.1 GCA_012270355.1 Psychrobacter sp. | reverse complement strand
GTGCCTCACGACTCAGCCGTGATTTTGATGCCAGCGTGCCTGCCATTGGCTTGATTTTGGAACTGCTCGATGAGGTGGAGCACTTACGCCAATTCAAACGCCAATGGGAAGCCCAGCCACAAGCGGGCGAGGTGATTGAAGTGCGGTGGGAAGGGTATTGATTTGATGACCTAAAAACCTTAAGGGCGGTATAGAAAGTGCAATGCAATTTCAGCTTCGTCAAAAGTAGCTATTTAACTGGTATTTTTTCAAGCTATTTGCTACATGTGGCTGGAACTGTTCCATATATCTAATCAAGTAAGCAGTTCCAGTCACGCCCCGCATCACCAATCAGCAAGCCTTAAATACCGTTTTTTAGCGGGTTGTTTTTCATGAATGTGTTCTTTTGACGTCTATTTTAGTGATATTGATGTGCTTCAGCCTGCCCCTTGCCCTGCCATTTTAAGAAGCCAAGCATACTGGCACTGACAAATAAGCCGATGCTAGCGACAATCAAACCACGACTAAAATCACCATCTTCGCCTGCAATCGCCACCGTCACGATGGGTCCAAGCAGTTGCCCAAGGCTGTACGCCAACGTGCCAAGTCCAACGAGCACATTGGCATATTGGGGGCTAATGTCTTTTAGGTAACTGAGCGACAACGACACGATGCCCGAAAAGGTGAGGCCTAACAAGATTCCGTTGACCACCCACGCCCATGTCGCATTAAATAATACGGGCATTAGCATGCCTACCGCTTTGGCGAGGGTCAAAATGAGTAGCATGGTGACGATGCCGATGCGGTGGCTGAGTTGCCCCCACGCTGGCGTTGAAAACATGGCACAGATACCCACCAAAAGCCATACCCACAAGCCAATTTGCGGATTGGACGGTAGATGCTGTGCCATCATCACCGGCAAAAAGGTTGCCGAGGTGACATACCCAAAGCCTGATAGTCCATAGCCTGCGACAACCAAAAAAATCAATAACTTTTTGCCTGAGAAAGCGTGTCGCCAATTAGTTTTGGGTGAGGCGATGATTTGGTTGGTCGCTTCTTCAATCTCATTGGTCTGTGGGTTAGCGGTTTGAGTATTAGAATGATTATTCGGCGGATAACGGCGACGCAACCAATAAAACCACCCCACTACAGGTAAGCTGATTAGCCCAGCCAATAGCCACACGGTGGCGTAATGTCCTGAAAATTTTAGCACCCCAAGTGTGAGTATCGCCGACAATGCGATGCCAAGTCCGATGCCACTATAATGCAGAGTGGAAAGCTTCCAACGGTTGTGATGAGCGAAAAAATGTAAGACGTAGGTGGACGCTAAAATCATGGAAAGACCACTCGCCACCCCCGCTAAAAATCGCACGGTATACCAGCCTGTCAGAGGCAGATCTGGCACGGCGAGCGTCAAAGCGGTAGCGACGCTGGCAGTGAGAGCGACCATCAGAATACGCCAACTAAACCGCTGAGGCACAAACATGGCGAGCATCGCCCCAACAAAGTAACCCGCATAATTTGCCGATGCCAGCCAGCCAGCCACCTGCGTGGACAGTGACAGTTGGTTCATGATATCGGGTAAGGTGGCGGTAAATAAAAACCGCCCAAAACCGATGGCAACCACTAAGCTGTATAACCCAATCAAAGCAATGCCGACTTGTTGGGTGGCGGTCGGGGAATTAGGTGTGTTCATCATGGTTGCTCAGGATAGTAGGAGGTTGATGCATCACCACATCAAATCATCAGGAATGACATAGTCGGCATACGGGTCGTCCTCATCTACCGCATCGTCCGCTTTGTCATTACTAACCACGATAAAACTCACCTCATCGTCCAATTCTTCCGCCTTTTGCGTGATGCGGTCGGCAAGCGGGCGGGGCAATAGGGCGTAGTTGGTGTCAGCTGTCTCGCTGGTTCGTGCGATGGCAACTTGCCCTGCAACGATTTGTTCAAATAGCTTGTCGGTGACCAAGATTTTTTTAATTTTGCCACTGTCCATGCGGTCAGCAAATTTATATTCCGCCTCGCCAGCCGTGTCGGCAATTTGATGCTGAGTGATCATCTGAAAGATGTTGGCTTTAAGCGTTTTTTGCTCAAGGGCGTGCTGTTTTTGTTGATTAAGGGCTTGGTCTTTTGCCAATTTTTCGGCTCGTTCGGCTTCCACTGCTTTTTTAATCTCGGCATCAGGGTCTTGTCCTGTGCGTTTGGCGTGGGCAGTTTGCTTGTTAATTTTTTTGGCTTTTTTACTATCGACCAACCCCGCTTTCATTAACTGGGCTTGTAGGGCGTTTTTACTCATGGTGCTGTCTCGTATGATGTAACATCTATTTAATGCATGCGGTGTTAAATGTGTTGTGCGATGCGTTAGAGCAGAAATTTAGCAAGTGATAAGGTGCTAAAACAAAATTAATTGGCGTTATCGACCTGAAAAACTTGGCTCACGACGTTCAATCATCGCCATGGCTCCCTCTTTGGCGTCTTGCGAGGCGAACAAGGCAGGCAAATAGCCATGTAGATTGGCAAACGCTGTCACCTCGCCATCGTGCACGCCTTCAAAGGCAGATTTTAGCAGGCTTTGCACCCCTAGCGGAGCCGATTGGCAGATTTGTTTTGCCATGCTCATCGCTCGCTCAAACTGCGTGCCTGCCTCTACGACTTCACTCACTAAATTTAGCTCGTAGGCGGTGTTGGCGTCGAATGCCTCGCCCGTCAGCAGATAGGGCATGGCTTTTTGCCAGCCTGCTGCCCGCACAAACCGCACCGTCGCTCCGCCAAATGGCATGATGCCTCGTTTGACCTCAAGCTGGGCGAAGTGGCAATCTTGGCTGGCGATGACCACATCGGCATTAAGCATCAACTCTATGCCCGCTGTGAGGCAAATGCCATGCACCACCACCACCACAGGCTTTTTTCGACGTTTGCCCGTGATGCCCCAAGGGTCGATTTTAGCATCGCCAAATTCAAAAATATTGTCGTCTAATTTGTCTTGCAACTCCATCAAATCCAGCCCCGCCGTGAAGTGGTCGCCATGAGCAAATACTACCGCACATCGCAACTGGTCATCTGCTTCATACTGCGTCAGGGCTTCGGACAACTCGGCAATCATCACGCTATCAAAGGCATTGCGTTTGTCGGCTCGGTTTAGCCCGATGAGAGCAATGTGTTCGTCTGTGGCGTAGGTCAGGCGGTCAAAGCTGGGCATGCTATGAGCAGATGTGTTTGTCAGAGTGTCCGTTGGTGCTGGTGTGGTGGTCATATTGGCTTCCTGTAACTGGTGAAATTAAGTTGTTATGGTCAAATACATTAACCCTCAATGTACCACGATATGCCTGACGCATCATCCCATAAAAAGTCATCTAGACAAGACGATGCCTATGCTATATTGGCTTTAGCTGATTCAATATAAAATTAGTACGAGGCAGATGAGCGAAGGTGTACAGGACGTACTGCGAGCGAGTCTAACACTGTAATAATTTTATATGGGGTTAGCTATATATCTATTCCCACTTTACAAGGACGTCATAGGTCACTCCGCCATGAGCAAACACAAGCCCGCAAAACACGACTCAAAAGCTAACGCCAAAACCCATACACAAGCCAGCACACAGCCAAAGCATCACACCAACGGGCACATCAGCACCCGAGAGCACCAAAGCAATACGCCACTTGAAGATACCCGCTGGAACGGTTGGGGCAATGCCAATGTGAATAAAACCGTCTCAAAACATGGGGCGAAACTTATTAAATCGCACATTGGCAAAACCAAACCGCTCAAGTCGGTGAGTTTGCAACACGTTATCGACAGCGTGCCTGCGTCTCGTCTGCCCAAAGCAGTGGTGGATTTGAACATGGTATCGACCGATGCCGAAACTCGTGTTCGACATGCACGGGGGCAGAGCTTTCCTGATTGGATAGCCATGCACAGCGGAGAGTTTGGTACATTCCCCGATGGTGTGGCGATGCCAACCAGCACGGCAGACGTTGAGCAGTTGCTCGCCCTTGCCGAAGAGCATGATTTGGTGGTAATTCCGTTTGGCGGTGGCACGTCGGTGGTGGGGCATATCAATCCGCAAGCGGACGAGCGTCCGATTTTGACGGTTGCCATGTACCAAATGGACAGGCTGATAGATTTTGATGCGATAAGCCAAGTCGCCACTTTTGGGGCAGGCACGCAAGGACCTGCGGTGGAAGCCCAACTTGCCGAGCATGGCTATCGGTTGGGGCATTTTCCGCAGTCGTGGGAACTGTCCACGTTGGGCGGTTGGATTGCGTCTCGCTCAAGTGGGCAACAATCGCTCGGCTATGGTCGTATTGAGCAGTTGTTTGCAGGGGGCACGTTGGTCACGCCCGAGGGGGTGCTGGATATTCCTGCTATTCCTGCCTCGTCTGCAGGTCCTGACCTGCGAGAGATGATGATGGGCACGGAAGGTCGGGCGGGCATTTTTACTGAGGTCAAAGTGCGGGTGCAACCTGTACCTGATGCGAAAGTGTTTAAGGTGGTGTTTTTGCCTAACTGGCAAGCGGGCAAGGCGGTGTTGCGTGAGGCAGTGCAACGAGGCATTGGTTTGTCGATGCTACGCTTAAGCAACTCTGAAGAAACCAATGCTCACCTGCATTTGGGTACGTCACCTAGCCAGTTCACTGCCATTACCAGCTATCTTAAACTCAGGGGCATGGGCAAAGACAAAGTGATGATGACCTATGGCGTGAGTGGTGAAAAAGAGCAAACCGCCTTTGCCCTAAAGCAGTTCAAAAAATTATTGAATGAGCATGGCGGTGTGGGCGGAACAATTGCCGATGTGATGGGCAAGATTTGGGCACATGGTCGCTTTAAGTTCCCCTATTTGCGAGGCACGTTGTGGGACAGAGGCATCATGGTGGACACGTTTGAGACTGCTACCAACTGGTCGAACATTGATGAACAAATGCAAGCGATGCAAACGGCGGTGCGAGATGCTTTGAGCGAGGAAGGCGAGTCGGTGATGGCGTTTACTCACATCTCGCACGTTTATAAACAAGGGGCGAGTTTATACACTACGTACTTTTTTCGGGCAGGCAAGACGCATGAGGCAACCTTAAAGCGGTGGCAAAAAATCAAGCACGTTGCCAGCCTGAGCGTGGCAAATGGCAAGGCGACCATTTCACATCAGCATGGCGTTGGGCGTGACCACGCCCCGTATTTGCAAGCTGAAAAAGGTGAGCTAGGCTTGCAGGTGACGGCAGATATGCTGGCGAGTCTTGACCCTGACGGAAGAATGAATCCTGGGGTTTTGGTAGATGAGGGGGTGTTGTGAGATGAGGGAAATTTAAGTTGAGTAAGTAGGTCGTGTTTCATTCAAACCGTCGCCCGTTGACCCGTGCGGTAACAAGACGTTAGTCATTGTGACATGATTTTCGCTACAATGGGGTGACGATACCCTGATTATTCATGCCCTTTTATTCTCTTTAGCGACGCCAGCCGGACCCAAAT
>JAAXIL010000243.1 GCA_012270355.1 Psychrobacter sp. | reverse complement strand
GGACAAGGCATTGACGTACACGCCTTTCATAACAACGGACAGCCTCATCAATTTGTGACATTGGCGGGGATTCAAATTGAACACACGCATAGCTTGCAAGCCCATTCCGATGGCGACGTGTTGGTGCATGCCCTTGCCGATGCTTTGCTGGGGGCGTTGGCACTCGGGGACATCGGGCAACATTTTCCAGATACAGATGTGGTGAATGCAGGCTTGAATTCTCGTATCATTCTTCGTTCAGCATACGATTTGGTGAAGGAAGAAGGTTACCATTTGGTCAATGCGGATATTACAGTAATGTGCGAGCGTCCAAAGATTACCCCGCACAGCCTGAAGATGCAACAAAACTTAGCCGATGAGTTGGCGGTAGAATTGAATGCCATCAGCATCAAAGCCACAACTACCGAAAAGCTTGGATTTACGGGTAGGCAAGAAGGCATCATGGTCAGCTGTGTCGTATTGATTGAAAAAGACTAGCCCTTGCAACTCTTAAACATGACCCCATACACAAAGTATCATAAAACCTTATTCAAATTGGAGACCCCATGAGCGAAGACTTACCCATAACCGATACCGAAACCCTCATCAAAAATCAAATTGCCGATAATGCCGTGCTGTTATATATGAAAGGCACGCCCCAATTTCCGCAATGTGGCTTTTCTGCTCGGGCAGTGGAGGTGCTTACACAAATCGGTCGTCCATTTGCGTTTGTGAACATTTTAGAAAATCCCGAAATTCGAGCGACATTGCCCAAAATTGCCAATTGGCCTACCTTTCCACAGCTTTGGATAAATGGTGAGCTAATGGGTGGTTCGGACATTATTTTACAAATGTATCAATCGGGTGAGCTTAAGCCGTTGGTAGAAGAGCATAGCCCTGAAGCTTAATACAACCTGCTCATAATAAACGTATTACTTTGTTAGGCTCATTCGAAGTACGCCTAGTATGTCTTCACTCGCCTGCCTCGTAATACATTTATTCTGAATAGGCTATAGGTCAAATTTTTTATTTTATCAGTGACCCTACCAATCGGTGGGGTTTGTTGTTTTAATCACAGTGAATAAATAGAGGAATAAACCATTGCAAATCAACTCAAAGCAAAACAATGATAAAAACCAAACCACTCACTCAAACATTCATGAGCAGTCCAAACAAATTATTCAAATTGCCCAAACTGAACCCCATTCGGCATTAAAATGTTTGCATTTGCTGAGTGTGGCAGGCGGGGCGACAAATGGTACATATCAAGCGATTGCCGAACGCATCATGACCGATACCGATGCCAGCGGTGCTTATCACTTGGCATTGATGGCACAGTCCACGCCCAATCTACCCGTGAACGCCCGTGCGTTGATTGAGCTGGTCATGGAACATGGCGAACCATCGCAGTGGTTGTCGTTGCTTAAAAATCTGCCTTTGCCCCCGACGGAGGTTATACAGGCGAAAATATTGGCAAGTGATGACGATGCAGTAATTGAAGCAATGCAAACCTATCTAAAAGACAATCCCGAAGGCTATGGCAGTGCCGTAACCATCTCTAGTGGGCAAAAAGATAGGATTGTACCGCTGAGTGAAGATAGAAGCTGAAGGTTTTATATAATAGCCTAAGCAAAAATTTGCAGATTTTTTTTATAAATGCTTATCAGTCAAACCACAGTCGTATCGGTAGGTGAATTAAATGGCTGTTTGAATCTGTTAAATTATTTAGATTTAAAACCTCTTTAGCAATTAATAGTATTGTCCAAGGTAATAATTGATGCTCTAGCCGATGCACCGCTTGTTGCATAGATTCTAGGGTTTGGCTATCAGGATTTGAAGGGTCATTTTGTGACTCCGATGGAGCAAGTGGCATCACTGCTTGTGTCAATACTTGCCCTGCATCCAATTCAGCGGTCACCACATGTACGCTACAGCCGTGATAGGCTTCACCTGCTTCAATTGCACGTTGATGGGTGTCTAAGCCTTTAAACTTAGGCAATAATGACGGATGCAGATTAATCATCAGGGCAGGGGCATTTGCAATAAATTCGCTACTCAATACTCGCATAAAGCCTGCCAGCACGATTAAATCAGGTTGCCATTCATTGAGCTGAATCAGGGCATGACGCTCAAAGGTTTTAATGCCCATTTTTTTTATGGTGTCGTCTTTGAAAGATGAGCTTTCATTAAATTCAAACGGCTGACCATTCTGAACGTGTGAAAGCACGCAAGTCTCGATGCCTGCCTCTTTTGCACGGCTGAGAGCGTAAGCATCTTCCTTATTACTCATGACCCCAACGATTTCTATGGGTAATTTACCTGCATTTACTGCATCAATAAGCACTTGCAAGTTGCTACCATTGCCTGAGACAAGGACAGCGACTTTCATCGGCTGAGGAAGTGAGGACGGTGCATCTGTAATATTATGAGCTATCATCAAACGTACACCACTGCATCGCAATTGTCGTTGTTATTGCTAGTGTCGTTACCGCTATTGTTTCGCTTAACGATCTGCCCCAATTGCCATGCTGTCTCGCCCGCATCCTGCAACGTCGTCACTGCTTTATCTGCCATATCCGCAGGCACAATCACCACGAACCCCACACCGCAATTGAAGGTGCGATACATCTCATTTTGCTCTATGTTACCGTTGTCTTGTAACCATTCGAATACGGTAGGCATTTGCCAACTTTGCACCTCAATTTGTGCAGATAGGGTGTCGGGTAATACTCTCGGCAAGTTATCGGTCAAGCCACCGCCTGTAATGTGGCTCATGGCGTGAACGTTTTGCCAACCGAGCGTTTCAATAAGCGTTTGCACGGACTTAACATAAATTTTAGTGGGGGTAAGCAACATATCGGCAAGCGGTTTGCCTTCTAATGTTTCTGAGCTAATATCCACGTCGGCTACTTCAATGACCTTTCGTACCAACGAATAGCCGTTAGAATGACAGCCACTTGATGCAATGGCAATTAACACATAGCCTTCGCTGACATTGTCACCGGTAATGACTTCGCTTTCTTCGACCACACCCACGCAAAATCCAGCTAAGTCGTAATCCTCGCCTTGATACATACTGGGCATCTCTGCCGTCTCCCCACCAATCAAGGCACATCCTGCCTGTTTGCACCCTTCGCCAATGCCAGACACCACGTTCACCGCTGTATCTACATCCAGTTTGCCTGTGGCGTAATAATCCAAGAAGAAGAGTGGCTCAGCCCCACATACCAGTAAGTCATTCACGCACATTGCAACTAAATCAACACCAATCGTGTCATGCTGGTTCAGCATCATCGCCAGTTTAAGTTTTGTGCCAACTCCGTCTGTACCTGAAACTAATAATGGAGACGTATAACCTTGCGGGATGCGACACAATGCCCCAAAACCCCCAAGACCGCCCACCACTTCAGGACGACTCGTTGCTCTGGCAACGGACTTAATTCGCTGAACCAAAGCTTCACCAGCATCAATATCCACGCCAGCATCTTTATAACTGAGAGAAATTTTGTTAGCGGTGGCGTGGCGTGGGTCATTTACAGACATTGCGTGCGTTCCTATGAAAGGTGAATTAAAGATTAATTCTGAAGATATTATCAAGTCGGCATTATACGTTAAATCTTTCTCTCACAAAAATATAAACATTCGTTTAGCTTACCCGTCCAATTCACGGCATAATACTCTAAACGTATCGTCTTTTAGCCAGTTGAAGAGTCTGCCATGCAAACCAAACCCATCGATCCATTTTTTCGTCGCCTGTTTATTGTGGTGGCATTGGTGCTGTTTTTATGGGTCATTTATGAATTGACACCTGTCATCATTCCGTTTGTGTGTGCGTTTATATTAGCGTATTTGTTTAATCCTTTGGTCATACGTTTAAGCCGATACATGCGTCGTTGGATCGCCATTTTATTGGTTTATTTAGTCATCACCCTCGGGATTAGCATTTTATTGTGGTGGCTGATTCCGAGCGTCTGGTTGCAGTTACAAGAGGCATGGGATTATGTGCCGAGGTTGGTGCAATGGTACAACGAAGATGTGCGAGATTGGATTGCAAGTCGTACCGACCGCCGCGTTTTGCCACCGCTAGAAGCCCAACGCTTTTCAGAAAATCTAATGGAATACCTCAATAAAAACTATAATGCTGATGATGCCCAAACCTTATTTCAACAACTTATGTCATCAGGTATGACCTTTGTTAATAATGCAGGGTTGGTGGTGCTCATTCCAATTTTGACCTTTTACTTTTTATTCAATTGGCAAGCCCGTCTTGACTTGTGGAAATGTGCTTTGCCTGCTCAATACGCCCCTAAAATCATTGAAGTTGCCAAAGATTGCGATAAAGCACTCATGGCATTTGTCCAAGGACAATTGCTGGTCATGTTTTTGCTCGGTGTGGTGTATGCGGTACTGCTTGAACTGATTGGACTCGACTTGGGCTTAACCATCGGCATGGTGGCAGGCGTGGCAAGTTTTGTGCCGTATCTAGGCTTTGGCATTGGTATTATTGCCGCACTCATTGCAGGGGTGTTTCAGTTTGGGGTTGATCCGATTTATTTAGGCTTGATTGTTGGGGCGTTTATGGTGGGGCAAGCGGTGGAAGGCTATGTTTTACAACCGCTATTACTCGGTGACAAAATTGGTTTATCCCCACTTTGGGTGATTTTTACGGTGCTTGCAGGTGCCTCCTTGATGGGCTTTGTTGGTATGCTCATTGCCTTACCCGTGTCTGCTGTCATCAACGTATTGTTTCATCACGCTTATGATGCTTACACCAAAACCGACTTTTATAAAGGCAGACGCCAGCTGAAATTATTTGAATAAAGAACGAAAATCTGAAATAGTTTCACAAATCTGATAAGTGGGTTAGAATGAGGGGTATTGAACAACATTTTATCAACTTTAGTCTATGACAAGCCAGCTTAGCTTAAACCTTGATCTTAAAAGCGATGCCAGCCTCAGTGATTTTGCTGGCTTAGGGTGGGCGACGCTACTCGATGCGGTTCGGCAGATGCACGTGGGGCTACTTCGTCAAATGTACGTTTATGGCAGTCCATCGACAGGCAAAACCCATTTTTTAACCGCCATCTGTGAGTCTTATATTGAAATGGGTAAGACTGCCATTTGTTTGTCTTTAAAAGATTTAGTTAGCACTGATACCGCTGTGCTAAACGCTCTAGAAAACTTCGATCTTATCGCCATCGATGACCTTGATGTTATTGGGCGAAATCGGGCGTGGCAAGAAGCCATTTTTCATTTGATTAACCGCAACCTCAGTCGGCAAATGTCGCTAGATGGGGCAAGCGTTGATACATCTGCCAATAACTCAGGTCAACTGGTGTTTTCCGCCAGTGTTCCCGCCAGCGAATTACCCTTTACGCTATCTGATCTCATGACCCGCTTGATTCAAGCCCCTGCGTTTCGGGTGCCGAGCGGACATGATCTGCAAGACCGCAGGGCATTGCTTGAGTCTGTATTAAACCGTC
>JAAXIL010000255.1:2433-5521 GCA_012270355.1 Psychrobacter sp. | reverse complement strand
AAAGTTACTTTCATTCGCTTATTGCCTTTATTGGTGAATGTGAGATTAAAACCAAAGACAAATTGCCCGATTATGTCATGTCCAGTGGCATGGCAAGTTATGTGTTAAGTAAGCAAGAGGTATTATTGACCGATGCCCAAGTAATAAACATTGTTAACAAAATAGAGGCAGGGCGGTTTGAAAAGTCATGGCAGACCAATAAAAACCATCGTGACTATTTAAAGCAAAAAGGTGAAAATCTACTGAGTGATCAGCCAAATATGCAGACGGAAACTACTACCGATGATAAGGACAGCTCTAGTAATCAGGCGACAGAGGGCATAACATGCCCAAAATGTGGCAGTGAAATGGTCAAACGAGTGGCAAAATCAGGCAAACGGGCAGGGCAAGCATTTTGGGGGTGAAGTCAGTTTCCCAAGTGTCGAGGGGTAGTGAATATTGTTCCAGCCGCAGGACAGTAACCGTCATTATAACTTTATGATTTACTAATATCATTCATTTAGATTATCCACCCACACCCACCCGTTTTCTAACCAATCCATCACCGACTCAAACAGAGCATTAGATGCCAAATTGTTAAATTTAGTCTGTAAATCCTTGAGGGTAATTGCTTCACCATCTGCCAAACGTTTTAGTAAGACTGTTTCAGCATCGTTTAAGTCTTCCAAAGCTTGACCATTCGCATACAAAACCACTTTTTCACCGTTCTGCCGATAAATTAAGCGACTGCTATGGTCGATGCGAATTACCGCCCCGCTTTCCATTAAATCGGCTAATTCATCCAAGGTTAGCGTTTCTTCAGGCATGAGTAGGTCGTATTGGCGTTTGCTCACCACTTCGCTGATGGCTTTAGTAAATAGGTCATCACCTTGCTTTGACTGCAACGAATCGAGTAATTGCGATTTGATATGATTGATGCTGTCTTCAGTTAGCTCACCCGATGACTGGGGGGCTTGCGGTAATTGCATCGGCACAAACAAGGATTGGTCACTGGTTGCGACCTCTGCCAAACTGTCCAAAATCTGCATGAGGTTGGGACGGCGAAAGCCAAACGAGAATGTCAAACAATCGTCTTGTGCCACGCCATAATGCGACAACTTCGGTGGCACATACAGCACGTCACCCGCTTCTAGCACCTCGTCAAATATTATCTCGCCCATGTCATTCATGATGCGAATGGGTTGATTTGGTAAAAATTCGGTGTCGTCATCGCACAGTTTACCGAGTTGCCAACGTCTTGAGCCATAGCCTTGTGCCAAAAATACGTCGTACTCATCGTAATGCCGACCAACCGACCCACCAGCAGGGGCAAAAGACACCATGATGTCATCTCGTTGCCAAGTCGGAAGAAAGTCAAACGCTTGCCACAGTTTGCCCAGCTCTGGCGACCACTGTTCAAGGTTTTGCACTAACACTGTCCACTGGGCAGGCAAGTTGTCAAAGTCCAACTCATCAAGTGGACTGTTTTTAACCTGCCATTGCTCGGTGGTTTTTAAGTTGGTATTGTCCTTATGTTGCATGAGCAAGCGAGCGTTTACGTCAGGATCTAGGCTTAAACCTATGATGTCATCAGGCTCGAACATGCCAACCAAAGCAGGCAAACCTTGCCTAATTAAAAGCGGTTTTTGTTGCCAGTATTCGGCTAAAAATTGTTCGGGGGTGATATTAAGAGGAAGGCAATAGGGAGTGGTCATGAGTTTCATGTTTTTTTGGTAGAAAAGAATGGCGTTATCATACCACCGAATACGCCAGCAAGTATGCCACCCAGCAAAGCCAACGCCATATCCTTATGAGCGTCCCATACGTCGCCTTGTTGACCGTTATAGCTTTCGGCTTGCTCGGGGGATAGACTCATGGCGATGCCCCACTCGATGAGTTCATAAATCATACTGGTGGACATATTCAGCATCAGCACAATCGCAAATAACTTGGCGGGCGAGGGGATGATAAATATCCGTTTGCAAACATCCCACATCAGCGGAAACAACAACAGACCATAAGCAAAATGCACCAAACGGTCATACATGTTTCGCTTCCAGCCAAAAACGTCACTTAATCCTGTGCCAAATAAGGCAGTAAACCACTCATCATAGGGCACATAAGAATACAAATATCTTGCTCCCAATATGTGCAATAGCAAAAAGCCTGTTGATCCTATCCATGATATCGCCCGCAGTCCGAACCGTCGATGCAACCAAATCATGCCCGCCACAAAAATCAGCGTGCCAAGTTGGTGCATGGCATAACTGCTCCAGTCTAGCGGATGGATGCTAGCAATGAGCATGGCAAGCCCAATAAGAAAGAGGCAACTAAGGCGAATTAGACGGTTGGCAGGGGGTAAGTCGTGTAAACAAACCATAAGACAAAAATGCGTTAGAGATAACAGACAGTTTACTTTATAATTGGTAACTTTTTTGCAACCTTTGATGGGTGGCATTTTATGAGCGAATTTAGGGCAGTTGTCTATGAACGCATTGAATAGATATTTTGGCATTGATGAACAGCGTACGACAATCAAAACCGAAATCATGGCGGGCATCACCACGTTTTTGACGATGGCGTACATTATTTTTGTGAATCCATCCATTTTGGCAGATGCGGGCATGGATTCGGGAGCGGTGTTTGTCGCAACCTGTTTGGCGGCGGCAATTGGCTGTTTCATCATGGGCATTTTCGCACGCCTGCCCGTTGCCCTAGCCCCTGGTATGGGGCTCAACGCCTTTTTTACTTATGGCGTGGTGCTGGGCATGGGCTATAGCTGGCAGACGGCTCTCGGGGCGGTGTTTTTGTCGGGCTGTATTTTCATTTTGCTGAGTATATTTAAGGTGCGAGAATGGGTGATTAATGCCATTCCAAATACGCTCAAACAGGGCATCGTGGCGGGCATTGGGGCATTTTTGGCGTTCATTGCCCTAAAAAGTTCGGGTATTATTGTTGCTCAAGAGGCAACCTTTGTGAAACTCGGCGATTTAACCAGCTTTGCTCCGATGATGGCGGTGGTCGGGTTTTTGATTATCATGGCATTGGCGTATCGTAATGTGCCAGGGGCGGTGTCCATCGGAATTTTAACAGTAGCGTTGGTTGGGCT
>JAAXIL010000255.1:0-2423 GCA_012270355.1 Psychrobacter sp. | reverse complement strand
ATTGACGGGAAATATAGAATTTGGTGGCATTGTGTCCGCACCGCCATCGATTGCCCCGACGCTGATGCAACTCGACATTGCAGGGGCGTTTGACATCAGCATGATTAGTGTGATTTTCGCCTTTTTGTTTGTTGATTTGTTTGATACAGCGGGCACACTGGTTGGGGTGAGTAAAAAAGCAGGTTTGATGCGAGCGGATGGCTCCATCCCCAATCTTGATAAAGCCTTGCTAGCGGATTCGACAGCGACGGTGGCAGGGTCATTGCTTGGTACATCCTCCACCACCAGCTATATCGAAAGTACGGCAGGGGTCGCCTCGGGTGGTCGCACGGGACTGACAGCAGTCACGGTTGGCGTGTTATTTCTGCTAGCATTATTTTTTGCTCCACTAGCTGGCATGATCCCTGCGTATGCAACGGCAGGGGCAATTTTTTATGTGTCAGTGCTGATGCTGTTTACATTGCAAGAAATTGATTGGGAAGACCTAACCGAAGCCGCTCCTGCAGCGGTGGTGTTGTTGCTTACGCCACTGACATTTTCAATAGCTGACGGTATAGCCCTAGGGTTTATCACCTACACGGCGGTCAAAGCCTTGACAGGTAAGTTTGACCAAATCAGCGTTGCGGTGTGGGTATTGACGGTGATTTTACTCGCTAAAATTGTGTTTTTATAAAGTCGATACAGCAAAGCAAGCGATAATCATAAAGTAGGCAATAAACAAAAATACATCATTAAGGTTTGTAGCAGACTTCTTGCATCGATCATTAAGAACGGTATTCTTGATAGATTTAAGAACCGCACCCTGAAAGAAGTCTGCTAATCGAGCTTAAAAATGCCCCATACTATCATTGTCTTTGAGCATCAAACGTTAACCGAAGCTGACTTTAGACACCCTGCCGACTTTGCCTATTTACTCGAGCAGGATTTTTCCTGTTTTGCTGTGCAGTTTAAAAATGGAAAACTTGCTCTAAAGTCTCGTCAATATCTCGCCAGCATTTGGCTACCGAGTGGTATGTCACTTGAGATTTTACCAAAAGTTGCTCAAGATAATGATGATGCAATAAGCCATGCTAGAGTTTGGATGACCCACATGATGCAAGACTTGCTTGCTTCCAAGCCGATTGCATCACCCATACAGGATGCTTCTTTCATTAGCAAAAAAATTGCTCAATTTAGTGACGAGTACCAGCCGAAACATGAAATTCAAGGCTGGATTAAACACCTGCTACAAGCGTGGCATTATCGTGCAGCCAGCCTTGCTATCGAGCAGGGCTTAAATTTTTTACCGAAGCAGTATCTAACCCAGGCTCAAAATCAGCCTAGAGCGTCGGGCAAACTTAACTTACCTGCCCAGCTTAAGCACAATGCCCACCGTCCACATTATTTATATAGCGAGCAACAAACGTTTGATGAAATCAAAGACCTAAAAAAATTGCTTGAAGTCGCAAAGCGGATGGCAGATATTCAGCAACGTCACGTCGAAAACTCGTCTTTACAAAACCTGCAAAAACTTGCCAAACATTGGCATAAGCGATTGATGCAAGTAAGGGGCGGTCATGGTATTAACAGTCAACTCACCTCTTTTCAACTGGCTACACTACGCCAAGCGGTAACATGGGCAAGATGGTTGCTATGTGCCGAATCGCTAAATTCATTGAATCTACCTGACGTGCCTTATGTTGAGCCGACCCAGCACCTGCCATATCCTGCTACCCTCATCGATATGAACCGAGCGTTTGAAGCGTGGGTTACAATCAAATTGCAAGCGTGGGCGAATGAAAGTTTGCCTGAGCATCGGCTAGTTGCCCAGCCGTCATTTGCGTGGTTGCATGACATCAATAAAACAGATAGAAGTCAAACAATCGGTCAACTGGTGCCTGATATATG
The DNA here is from genome assembly GCA_012270355.1 of Psychrobacter sp. Taxonomy (GTDB): domain Bacteria; phylum Pseudomonadota; class Gammaproteobacteria; order Pseudomonadales; family Moraxellaceae; genus Psychrobacter. Next base: position 536 of record JAAXIL010000255.1, on the reverse strand, counting down.
CTTGCAAGATAGGCAAGGGGAGTTCACCCACGTCATTGATGCGAAATACAAAGTCATCAGTCAAATAGGCGATATTGCTAGCACGGATTGGCAACAGCTTTTTACTTATCAAACCTACTTGCAAACCGAACAAGCATGGTTGATTTTGCCAAAAACGGCTGACTTTCATCAGCCTCAATGTGTTACAACTGGCAAGCAAAAAATGTGGGCTATCCCTTTCGATGTCGCACAAGCACGTCTAATAACAAATGATATGCCATAAATACTAAAATAAATGGTTGACAGGTTGAATTTACAACCGTAAAATACGCACCTCGATAACGAAATGTCATCGAAAACCTGAGACGGAGTGTAGCGCAGTTTGGTAGCGCATCTGGTTTGGGACCAGAGGGTCGGGGGTTCGAATCCCTCCACTCCGACCATGTTTTAGCATAATTTAGCCTATAGCATGGGCTTTTTTTTTGAGCGCCTGTAGCTCAGTTGGATAGAGCATCTGCCTTCTAAGCAGGTGGTCGCAGGTTCGAATCCTGCCAGGC
>JAAXIL010000103.1 GCA_012270355.1 Psychrobacter sp. | reverse complement strand
ATTTAATACGTTGGCAGCATCGCGGCCTGTGCCCACGATATCCACCAAGTTCGAACATCCTTGCGGTTCTATGGTATTGGCAAATTCTCGCATGACAGCAGCAGCAGCGGTGATTTCATCTATTGACTCGCCTTTCATGTTCAGTCCCATCAGCAATGCCCCGAGCATGGCATCTGAGCAGTCGCCTTGCATAATGATTCGCATGACCTCTCGCATTTCATCTTGCGTCAGGTCAATACGTTTGACGATGCGGGCGAGTGCAGTGGTTAAAATGGCTTCGGTTTGCGGATTGGTATCGTTAGTTGTTGTCATAGAGAATGTCGCTCTATTAAAGTTGATTGAGTGATAAAAAATTAGCCAATACTAGCATACCTGCCTCACTTAAAATCGACTCAGGGTGAAATTGCACCCCATAAATCGGTAACGCTTGATGCTGTATTGCCATGATTTCAAACATTTCGGGAGTATCGCTTGCCGTTTTATCCTCTGTTGGCACTTTATCTTTTAATGATGTCTTATCTTTTAGAAGTGTCCAAGCCGTGACCTTTAGACATGCGGGTATCGTGTCCTTTGCCACCAGCAACGAGTGATAGCGAGTAAATGGCGTAGGTGATGTGAGTCCAGTAAATAGTCCATTATTGTTATGATGCACCAATGAGGTGCGTCCGTGCATAATACGTTCCGCTCGCACCACGGATGCACCAAACGCTTGTGCGATGGCTTGATGTCCAAGGCAAATGCCAAGTATGGGCAACTTGCCTGCAAAATGTTTAACTGCTTCTAAAGTGATGCCTGCGTTATTTGGCGTACTGGGCCCAGGTCCGAGAATCAAAGCATCAGGGCTTAAGGACTCAATATCTGTTACGGTCATTGCATCGTTATCGATAACCATCACTTCTTGCCCGAGCATCCTAAAATACTGCACCAAATTGAACGTAAAGCTGTCGTAGTTATCAATAAAAACAAGCATATAAAAAGAATAAAAATGAGAAATATAGGGAACTGACCTTAAACCAATATGGTGCAAACGAATTTATTCGACCTTATTTGCATTATTTTGGTGCAATAAGCAGGAGTCAAAACGGCTGATGAGTTTGGTTATTAAATTGCCCTCATGCCTTAATCTAAAGAATTATTGGGCTCATCAGGCAATTTAAATAGATTTTAACATGAGTTATCTTGTGAATGGCATACCCATTGCATGAACTTAGACACAGCACTTAATTGGTAAAGGTGTGTTGCCGGATATTGAGGACAACAACCTGACCGTGCTATAGTCGATGGCTGATAGCACATTGTAAAACAAAATTCATTTTCACACCCCAAACAGGAGACAATATGTCTAATAAGTTACTGGACTTAATCAAAGAATCGGATGCTAAATGGGTTGACTTTCGCTTCACCGATACCCGAGGCAAAGAGCAACACATCAGTTATCCTGCTTCAAGCGTTGATGAAGACGTATTGGAAGACGGCAAAATGTTTGATGGCTCGTCGATTGCAGGCTGGAAGGGCATCGAAGCGTCAGACATGATTTTGCGTCCGGACCCAGAAACTGCCTTTGTTGATCCTTTCTTTGATGCAACCACAGTGGTCGTATCATGCGATATTATCGAGCCATCAACCATGCAAGGCTATGAGCGTGACCCACGTTCAATCGCTCGTCGTGCCGAAGAATATTTGAAATCAACAGGTATCGGCGATACGGCTTATTTTGGTCCTGAGCCAGAATTCTTTGTGTTTGATGACGTAAAATGGTCCATTGACATGTCTGGTGCCCGTCATAAAATCATGGCAGAAGAAGCGGCATGGTCAACCGATGAAGATTACGAGTGGGGCAACATGGCTCACCGCCCGCGTGTTAAAGGCGGTTATTTCCCTGTACCCCCAGTGGACAGTTCTCAGGATATGCGTTCGGTCATGTGTCAGCGTTTAGAAGACATCATGGGTGAAGATCGAGTAGAAGTGCATCACCACGAAGTTGCCTCATGTCAGTCTGAGATCGGCGTGTCGTTCAATACGTTGGTGCGTAAAGCCGATGAAGTACAACAGCTTAAATATGTGGTGCATAACGTTGCCCATCAATTTGGTAAGACTGCTACCTTTATGCCAAAACCAATCGTTGGTGATAACGGCTCGGGCATGCACGTGCACATGTCAATCTCTAAAGATGGCGTGAATACCTTCTCAGGTGATGAGTACGCTGGTTTGTCAGAAACCGCCCTTTATTACATCGGCGGTATCATTAAGCATGCTCGAGCTTTGAATGCGATTGTCAACCCATCGACCAACAGCTATAAGCGTCTTGTGCCACATTATGAAGCCCCAATTAAATTGGCGTATTCTGCTCGCAACCGTTCAGCGTCGATTCGTATTCCTTATGTGTCATCGCCAAAAGCGGTGCGTATTGAAGCACGTTTCCCCTACCCAACAGCGAACCCATATTTGGCATTTGCTGCCTTGCTCATGGCAGGTCTAGACGGTATCCAAAATAAAATCCACCCAGGTGAAGCGGCAGATAAAAACTTGTATGACTTACCGCCTGAGGAAGAAGCACAAATCCCAACTGTGGCTGAAAACCTAGAAGTTGCTTTACAAGCATTGAAGGATGATCACGAGTTCTTGCTGAAAGGTGACGTGTTCACTAAGGACATGTTGGAAGGTTACATTGAACTTAAAGAAGAGGAAGTTCGTCGTTTGAATACAACGGTGCACCCAGTTGAGTTTGATATGTACTACAGCTGCTAAATTTAGTTTAATAAAAAAATTGTAGTTCTTAATCCAGTTGCTCAAATGAGTGACTGGATTTTTTTATGCTTTAAATTAGGGTAAACTTAGGTAGGAGTAAAATGAGGACAGAAGAATGAATAATTTGACGAAAGTGAAGCGGACGCAAAATAATCTACTAAGCGTGGCATGGCTTAGCGTGATGGCAATAGGATCGATGACAGTTGCTCATGCCGACATTTACAAGGTGACCAAACCCAATGGTCAAGTGGTTTATACCGATGTGCCCCCTGTCGGGCAGGCAGGCGAGGGGATGCGAATTGAAGTTGTGCCAGAGCCGAATCGCAATACCAATCAAATGCCTAATCAGCCAACTAGCCAACCTCAAGGCACAGCACAGCAAACCACTGGAAGCGATATTGCAACCAATGCCCGTGACGTCTCGCTAGCAAGCATCAATAATACACTTAACTCTGCCTACGCTACCAATGCCAATATTGATTATGCACTCAACATTGTCACCCCAAGCGATGAGCGGGCATATCGCAAACCTGTGCAGTCTATTGATGTGTCGGTTAATGTATCGCCACGTTTGCAGGCGGGAGATACGGTATCGATTTTGGTAGATGGCGTGGAAATGGCGGCAGGTTCAACTGCCAGTATTCCAACCGATACGCTAGACCCAGGTGAACATACGCTCAGTGTGCAGGTTAGGCGTGCTGACGGCTCGACGTCGGGTAGTGACAGTATGACGATTTATGTGATTCAAAACACGCAAGCCTTTCAACGTAAAGTACGATTTGAAGAGCAGATGCGAGCTTATCAGCAATTGCCATGGCATCAAAAAATGTTGATGCGACTAAGGGGCGACAAACCAGTGCTCAATTTAGACAGCAATACCAGCGATGCGTTTCGCCCTTAGGTTATCAATTTTTCGTATTTTCACGACAATAAAAAACAGAGCCTAGGCTCTGTTTTTTAGACTTAAATAAACCTTATTTAACCAACTCAATCGTACCATTGGCGGTGACTGTTACGGTACTATTGCCCGCTTCAAAGTTCGGAGCGGTAGCATCGGATGCCATTTCCATTTTGGCATAACCCATCATCGGGCGAGGTATATAACGATTGCCCGCATTCAAGTTGACGGATACTACCCGATAACCATCGGCATTCCACGCTTGAGCCAAACTGTTTGCTTGCGTTTGGAACGATTGTGAGGCTTTTAGCATCAACTGTTTTTCAATCGCATCTTGCTTCGCTTCTGATACACCAAAATTAAGATTATCCATCACCAATAGGTTTTGCAAACCGGCAATAAGTTCGCTAGTGGCGGTAAAGTCGCTGCTTTTTAGGTTGATATAGGCTTGACCTGTCCAGCCGATGATTTTGTCGTTATCGTCATAACGAGGGTAGGTGTTTTGTTGTCCACTACTGACGGTGACACTTGGGTAGCGTTTGGCGATAACAAGAGCTTGATTGATGACTGTGTTTAGCTCATTTGCCAGAGTTTTAGCATCCTTGGCTTGCGTTTTTTTGTATAGGCTGGCGGTGACTTCATCGTTATCGACTTCTTGCTTGACTTCTGTGCCAAAGCTTAATTGGTTATACCCTGTTGGCTCAGCGTGGGCTGGCGTGGTGAATAACCCGACGGCACTGACTGCAGTCAGTATGGCAAATAAAGGTTTGATGGCGATGGTGTTTGGGGATATTGACATGATATTTCCTTAACGGCTTAATTTGATAGATTGGTTAGAGTAAATCAATACCATGTTAGCCTTAGAATCTATAGCAATTATCAACCATATGTCGCTATTTTGTTGAGGGTTATCTAACCTAAGACTTACACAAAGCTAAACCTCATGTAGACTAGTGCTATAGCCTAGTATCGGAAATGTCCCAATACTTGCTGGGGTAATCCCCCGCCTACACCAAAACTGACTGTTGTTCTTAAATCCTATAGTCAATACCAAATCAACTACCACGACATTTTGCGAGCCAGATTGGCTTCAGGTGACTCAGGATAATCACTTAGCAACACATTCGCATAATCTTTTGCCACTTGGGATTGACCCCGAGCCTTATTGAGTGTGGCAAGACGATACAGAGCCTTACTTTGTTTATCATTGGTCGGATAGTCGCCATAGTTATTGACGACCATTGCAAAGTTATCAATCGCCGCACGGGTGTTAGCAGGTTTTTGTTTTAGGTAAAATTCACCGAGCCAATAATGAGCATCGGGCAGACGTGGATGCCCAACATAAGTGGCGATAAAGGTTTGCATTTCGTTTATGGCAACCGCAACCCCGTCCTCTTTTAAAGCTAAGTAAGCGTTAGCATACGCCTGTTCGCCTTGGGCTACACGGTTGTTTGATTGTCCAGTCAATGGATTTGAACCACGCAAGTTTGCTTCAAAAGCAGTTGTGGAAGCAGTGCGATTCCATTCATTAGCAGGTAGATCAATGTTGGTTAGTAGCAAGGTGTCATTATCACCTTGAGTTTGAGTCTCATTGTTCTGAGTATTGTCTTGGTAATTGTCTTGAGTGTTGCGAGTGAGGTAAGGCGGGCGAGGGGTGCGACTGGCATCAATTGCATCTTGAGTATTGGAAGCAGTGACGCTCGGTGTTCCTCGTAATCGAGCTTTGATTTTGGCTTCAACTTTCGCATCAATCAGGGCATCAATGCGGTTATTTAAATCAGCATTTTGAGTGGCAATGGCTCGATTGACCTGTTCACTGATGGATTGATTTAAAGCATCTTGCTGTTTGGCAGATTGATAAGGGGACTGCTGATTATTAAGCTCAGTATTTAACCGTTCAACCTCGCCCGCCAGTCTTGCAATTTCACGATTTTGAGCTTCAATTCTTTGCAAGAGTTCATA
>JAAXIL010000174.1 GCA_012270355.1 Psychrobacter sp. | reverse complement strand
TATCTGTTGGATAGGGAAAGTTTTTTGGTATTTTTATTCTTCATCGGGCACAAAAACATAGCCCACGCCCCACACTGTCTGAATGTAGCGGGCTTGCGAGGGATTATCTTCAATCAAGCGACGCAAACGGGACACCTGCACGTCGATTGAGCGTTCCATCGCCCCCCACTCTCGCCCCCTTGCAAGGTTCATGAGTTTGTCACGGGTCAATGGCTCACGGGGGTGTTGCACCAAAGCTTTAAGTACCGAAAACTCGCCTGTTGTCAAGGTCACCACATTGCCATCTCGCTTAAGCGTGCGGGTCGATAAATCCAGCGTCCAGGGTCCAAACTCGACCACCTCTACCACTTGCGAGGGTGCACCGGGCAACTCTCGACTTTGCCGACGTAAAACAGCTTTGATGCGAGCTAGTAATTCTTTAGGATTAAAGGGCTTGGGTAAATAGTCGTCCGCCCCTGCTTCAAATCCTGCCAAACGGTCGCCGTCTGAACCTTTGGCAGTCAGCATGATGATGGGAATATCGCTTTCCTCTCGCAAACGCTGACAAATGCTGATGCCGTCTTCGCCAGGTAGCATCAAGTCCAGCACAATCAGCGAAAACAGTTCCCTTGCCATGAGCTTATCCATCTGCCCACCATCGTGGGCGGTGCGTACCACATAGCCATCATCTTCCAAAAATCGCTGTAGTAGCGACCGCAAACGGGCATCATCATCGACCACTAATATGCGTTCGTTGACGTGTTCGGTAACGGTTGAATTTTCGCTTGTTGTCATGATTGTCCCCTTCTTATTTTGTCAATCATCATTTTATGTTTGATTTCTCAATGTTTGGCGTATAACCGAAGTGTAATGGCAAATGTGACGTTTTGTTGTTGATGAGTTGTTTAGGTTTGTTATACCTGAACCTAAATGACATGTCGTTTTTGCGTAGCCAATGGGCATTGACGCTTTGACATTAGGCAGAATTTGGGTAGGCTATGGCAACGGAAAAATTTTTGTTTACATCGCCCTTTTTTATTTTTCTAAACCTCACCATAGTCAAGGACACTTTATGACCCGTTTTGCCCCATCGCTTGCCTTATCGACGTTAGCAGTTGGTTTACTTGGTATTACTTCTACCGCTCATGCTGGCAAGCCCCCAGCCCCCAATTTATCCAATGCCGAATTTCAGCAATGTTTGGATACTCTCAAAAATTCAAGCAAGTTTCGCAGTGTTGACAGTTTCACTTTTAATACGCATCGCCCTACCCAGCCTGACCCGAGCGTGATTCAATCGCTGAACTATCAACCTGAGTTCCAAAAAGACACGTGGGACTATCTATCCAGCCTAGTCGATGAAGAGCGGGTGATTGACGGCATTCAGGCGAAACGGCAATGGGCGGATACCCTACGCCAAATCGAAGCCCGCTACGGCGTCAAAGCCGAACACGTTTTGGGCGTGTGGGGTGTGGAGTCAAACTTTGGGCAAACGCTGGGTAAAAAGCCGTTGTTCGAGTCGCTCGCCACGCTGTCTTGCTTTGACCGTCGACAAAGCTACTTTAGAGGTGAATTTGCCAATGCCTTGAAAATCGTACAACGGGGCGACGTATCCGCGAGCGACATGACGGGCTCATGGGCTGGGGCGTTTGGACAAACCCAGTTTATGCCGTCAACTTATCTTGATTTGGCGGTCGATTTTGATGGTGATGGACGCCGTGATTTGGTCAATAGCGTGCCCGATGCCCTCGCCTCTACCGCCAACTTTTTAGATAATCGAGGCTACCGTTCAGGCGAGCCTTGGGGCTATGAAGTCAAAATACCCGCAGTCTATTGGGGTGCCAGTGACCGAAAAAATAAAAACTGCATGAGCTATTGGCGAGATAAAGGCTTTACGCTGGCTGATGGTCGTCCGCTTCCCTATGACCTAAGCTCGGCAGGATTGCTATTGCCAGCAGGGCAAGATGGTCCCGCATTTTTGGTTGGTAAAAACTTCGATGCGTTCTATTCTTACAACGCTTCAGAAAACTATGCGTTGGCGATTGCCCATTTATCTGACTTGATTGAAAAAGAGCAAAGTTATAAGACTGACTTTATCACCCCATGGCCTACCGATGACCCAGGTATCAGCCGTCGTCAAGCTCGGGAAATTCAGCAAGCGTTATTAAATGCGGGCTATGACATTGGAGAGGTTGATGGCATCATTGGCGATAATACCCGCACTGCCATTCGTCAATATCAAACCAGTCAAGGCGTGTTCCCTGCCGATGGGCGTGCGGGACAAAAGTTTTATCGCTTGATTATGGCTAATAGCGGCAACATGTCTAGCAATACGTCACCTACAAATCGGAGTTCGGTTTGGCAAAGCCCAAACACCTATGGACAACCCGCCAGCGCTACCGAATACGGCAACCGCTACGGACAATCCGCAAGCCAATCCTCAAGCCAGCCTGACCGGATGGCAACGCTTATTAAGCAAAGTGGACAGCAAGACGGGTACAACAATCGCTATCGCCGTGTTGTTGGGGCTGATGGCGTTACTCGCCTTATTCGTGTGGATGATGGGCAATAGCCCCTCTAGGAAAAAAAATAGCCGTAAAAATCGCACCGCTTGGCATGCTCATAATTCTGACAATGCTCAAAGTCAAAATGAGCATCGTCGACATAACCATGATAAGACGCTAAGCGATGATTGATATGAATCATTAAATAGACGTATCATTAGCTAAAATCAAGCACTAAAAACGCCCCGCTACGGTATATAGCGGGGCGTTTCTTTTAGGCTTCTAGTTTGGGTCATTAGCAAGCAATGAAGCTCACTGTTTTTACACCTTTTTATACCAAATTAGTGCTGAACGCCACCTTGCCCATGTACATGACCATGATTGATTTCATCTTCGGTCGCCCCACGCACTTCAACGATTTCTACGTCAAACGTCAAACGCTTGCCAGCAAGTGGGTGATTAGCATCAACAGTCACCGTGTCGTCGGTCACGTCTTTGACCGTGACCAGCATGACTTGACCGTCCTCGGTTTGTGACTGAAACTGCATGCCAGGCTCAATATTGTCCACGCCTTGAAAGTTGGTACGAGGCACAGACTGCACCGCTTGGTCGTGGTATTCGCCATACGCATCGGCAGGTTCAATCACTGCTATTAATTTCTCGCCCGCAGATTTGCCTGCAAGCTCTCGCTCAAGCCCTGGAATGATGTTGTTGTGTCCATGCAAATAAGCAAGTGGCTCGCCTTGCGACTGGTCAAGCACATTGCCGTCGTCGTCTTTTAACGTGTAATTAAACAAAACGGCGGTATCGTTAGCGATGGTGGTCATAAATAATCCTAAAATGTTATGAATGTATGAATATAGGTGGACTTTACCATTAAGCGACTGCATAAGCACACTATCGTTTCGGCAAAATCACACAAACATTAGCATCTACATTGCGTTTCGGTGAGTAGGTTTCAAACCCAAAATGTAAAAAGTTTTAATTTTTACCTGACAATTTCTATTCACTCATATTAATTCAAACTTTGCATTGCTTATGCTTAGGTTTTACCATAGCAAAAAATACCGACAAACTCACTCCATTAACTATAAAAGACTGTCTTATGACTTCAAAACCTAAGCCTCGAACTCACACCTCTGTTCAATACCATCTCGACTTTACCCGTTTCCAACTGCATCTCGTTGATGTCACGTTTGAATTTACCGCCCAAACTGATGTCCCAACGCTATGGCTACCGTCATGGATACCAGGAAGTTATTTAATGAGGGAATTTGCCCGTAACATCTCCGCCGTGATCTATAAGATGGCTGATAAACCCTATCGAGCCATCAAGGTTAGCAAAAATGAATGGCAACTGCCTGAGGTACAAGCGGGCGATGCGGTAACGGTCAGCTATGAGGTGTATTGTTATGATTTATCGGTGCGGACGGCGTATGTCGATGGCACCAGAATTTACGGGAATTTTACGTCATTAGCCTTAGCGATTTCGGGTCAAGAAAACCAGACGGTGCAAGTCCGCTTGAATGTGCCACAAGCGTTTATTGATGTTCAATCTACCCCTAGCGAAGTCAAGCTGGCGTGCGGTTTGTCCCATTCCCATGTGCACAATGACAACACGCACATTTTTACCTTAGACGCAGATCATTATCACGAGCTGATTGATTACCCGTTTGAGATTGCCATGCAAGATGAGTTTGATTTCATTGTGCATGATGCTCAACAAACTGCCATTGCTCACCGTTTTTTCTTGTCTGGTAAACAATCTTCTAATTTAGGACGCTTGCAAACCGACCTCACCAAGATTTGCCAAACCTATTTGGACTGGTTGGGCGATGCACCGTTCACGCAACTGTCCTCACAGAATTACACCTTTATGACGTTCGCCAGTGGCAACGACTATGGCGGGCTTGAGCATATCAACTCTACCAGCCTTATCACGCCCCGTAGTGACTTGCCCAAAGCCGATGAACCTGATGAGCCAAGCGAAGGCTATCAACGGTTTTTGGGCTTATGTAGTCATGAATATTTTCATGCGTGGTGGGTCAAAACCGTGCGTCCTGACGTGATGCTGAACGCAGACTTGCGAGCAGAAGCTTACACGCCTTTGCTATGGGTATTTGAAGGGTTTACGAGTTATGTCGATGATTTTATGCTCCAAGCCTCAAGCGTGATAAGCACAGAAAGCTATTTGAAATTACTTGCCAGCCAAATCAACCGCTATGAGCAAACCGCAGGGCGAGCGTTGCAAAGCGTGGCGGAATCGAGCTTTGATGCGTGGATTAAGCTATACCGAGCCGACGAAAACACAGGCAACGCAGGCATCAGCTACTACAACAAAGGGGCACTGGTTGCCTTGTGTCTGGATTTAACTTTACTTAAAGTCACCGAAGGCAAATACCGCATTTTTGATGTCATCAAAGCGTTTTATGAACAGGCAAAAGCAAAAGACAATTTGCGAGTGGGCATGAGTGAAGCAAGCCTAGATGCCGTCATGAATGAGATGATGGGGGCGGAGGCTTGGCAAAACTTCGCCCAAAAATATGTGACTGGATTAGAGCCATTGCCCATCAATGAGCTACTGGCGGAACATGGCGTAACGCTTGCGGTTGATGACAGTGATAATACGTTACCTTGGGGCATGACGGTGACAGAAACAGGCGAAGGGTTAAAAGTAAACAAAATCTTGCGAGACAGTGTGGCAAGCGAGGCAGGCATATCGGCAAAAGATGTCATCGTGGCGATTGACGGCATCAAAGCCAGCAAAAAACAGCTTAAAGCGGTGGCTGAATCTCAAGCGAATGAGCATGTTGATGACATAGAGGGCATAGATAACATCGTTTGCCACGCCTTCCGCCGAGATGAGCTTATGACCTTTACCGTAAGCAATCAAACCGCATCAGGCACGTCGGCCAATCCGAGCTTGGGTAAAGTGACGTTACAGGTTGAAGAGGATGGTAACGAGGTTGAAAATTGGCTCAGGGGTGGGTTTTAACTTGAGGGCTTCAGATGGATCAAACGACGAGCGATATTATTTTCCATGTCACGGCATTGCTAGTTCGACTTTTATAATGAGCAATGTTAAGAAACAGTCTGGGAGACTGTTTTAGTGACGCAAGACGAAGCGATAGCGAA
>JAAXIL010000239.1 GCA_012270355.1 Psychrobacter sp. | reverse complement strand
GCGTCGTTCGCATGATTTCTTTGGTGCGAACGATGGTGTTACTGTCCACCGTCTTTTCGAGCAACTTTGGGCAAATGTCAGGGCTTTTTGACGCCAGTCGAGCTTTACTGATTTCAATAGCTTCTGCCACCTCTTTGCCTTGTTCAAGTGCATGACGATTGACACTCGCTGGCTCGGTACGTCGCACGCCTACCGTGTTAGGTTGCCAATTAGAGCGATCATCTGCTTCTGAGCCTTGCGAAACACCACTACCCTCTGCCTCGACAGTTTGAGCATAAGGGTTGTCTTGCTCGGCACATCCAACCAAACTGCCAATCAAACCGCTGGTGAGACCAATGGCGAGTATCCCGCCTAACGTTGTTTGACCAAATTGACACTCTAATTCTATCGACATTTTTCGAGTTCTCCGCAATGATTTGCCGCGCATTTTACCATCGACACGGCGACCCTGCAGGGGTTTTATGTCCGCCCCATTTACGGTAGCCTTGCGTGTCTAGGTGAATCGAGCCAGTGCCATATACTCCCAACCCAAAATTATACGCCTCGCCTTGATACTGCCAAAATTGACACAAACCATCTTGTAATGGATTGGTATAAAAATCATAGCCGTATTGGTCTGGCACCCAGATATCCACCGCTCCATTGGTGAGGTGTTTGCTCTCCCCTGCCCCGCCTGCACAAACGTTTAAACTTGGGTTACGATAAACCGAACGAATTTCCGCCGATTGTGGCACGATGCCTTGAGCCTTGAGTGTGTTATAAAGTTGCAAGGTTGGCACCATGTTGTCCCACAAATAGCGGGGTGGCACTTCATACGGCTCATGCCCACATTTTTGCCAACTGCGGGCGGTGGTGAGCAATTGGTTCATCGGTGGCACGCCCGCCGACCCGACCCGACTGGCTAAAAATTGTTGATAATCGGCAACTTGTTGCTTGCGGTAGGGATAAGCGTTTAGCCACTGGTTAAAATCCATTGGATTATAAAACCCTGTCGGAAACACAGGACGAGTCAAGACACTGGCAGAGCCTGCGGTACGAATGCGGGTATTTTCTTCAATCGCAAGGGCAGGAGCGGAATACATGCCCTCTCGGCTGTCAATAAGTCTTCCCATGCTATCGGCACCGCCATACTGAATCGACTGCGGATTATTGATGGTGGCATAGCTGTTCGTCTGCGAACTATTTGAGGAGCCATACGGAACGCCTGAACCGTAAGGAGTTTGGCTTTGGTTTTGGCTTGGAAATTGTGGGATATTTTGAGTGTTATTGGGTGAAGGACGAACAATCACCATACGTTTGGTTTCTTGTACTTTGGCAGAGGGTGCGGTGCTGGTGTCGATGCTAATAGTATCTTCTGCATGAACAGTCAAGCTCATTAGCGACGTTAATAGCAATACTGATGCTGATAAACTAAGCGACAATTTTGATGCTGATTGATGCATGGGCATTGACTGTGATTGATTTGAAGTTGAGCGAGCAACGAAAAGAGTAAAGGCGGGCATGGTTATTTCCGTGTGGAGCAGATTTTGGTGTCTGCGTTCTAGCATAGCATGCCTTTCTTAACGAGTTGTTTCAGTAAGCTAATAATTCTCAATTTCATCCAGACTCAACTCGCTTCAACAGTCTCATCTCGCTTCAATAAATTTCATCCATACCATTCTATCTGCCATATTCCACCGAATCCCTATTAAATCCTGTGCCATCACGCTACACTATGTGATTTAGTATTTTTAGTTCGACCATCCATCGTTTATCACTTATTCATTGCGTCTATCATCCATCATGCAAAGCCACCAGACCCGCTTTTCTCGCAGTAGCCACCATTTTGGGCGGGATGACACCGCCAGCATTTGGGATCGCATCCATGTTGACCCGTGGCTGATGCTCATTTTACTCACCATCTGTTTTGTGGGCTTGTCGATACTTTATAGTGCCTCTGCTCAAGACATGGCGATGGTGAATCGGCAGATGGTGAGCTATGTCATCGCCTTTGTGGTGATGATTGTAATGGCTCAAGTACCGCCCTCGCTGTATCGGGATTTTTCACCCATTTTTTATGTCGGGGGCATCGTCTTGTTGGTACTGGTGCTGGTGATTGGCGAGGTGCGAATGGGAGCACAGCGGTGGATCCGCATCCCTGGCTTTGGCAGTGTGCAACCTTCGGAGTTTATGCGATTGGGCATGCCGATGATGTGTGCATGGTTTATGTCCAAAAGGGACTTACCGCCAAACTTGGTGACGGTAGGCAGTGTGCTGGCACTCATTGCCGTGCCCGTGGTGCTAATTTTAAAAGAGCCTGATCTCGGCACATCGCTACTCATCGCCGCCAGTGGCATTTTTGTGGTGTTTTTGGCAGGTTTGCCGTGGTGGATGATTGGTTCAGCGATTGCCATGGCGATTCCTGCGGTGTGGGTGGCATGGAACTTTGTGATGGAGCCGTATCAAAAACAGCGGGTCATGACGCTGATAAACCCTGAAGCGGATATGCTCGGGGCAGGTTGGAATATTACGCATTCTAAAACTGCCATCGGCTCAGGTGGATTGACGGGCAAAGGCTACTTGGAAGGCACCCAGTCGCACCTGCACTTTTTGCCCGAAGGACACACTGACTTTATTATTGCCGCCTTCTCAGAGGAGTTTGGTTTGGCAGGCGTGTCTGTACTCATGTTTTTGTATGCTTGTTTGCTGGCTCGGGCGTTGTACATTGCATTTGCTAACCCGTACACTTATGGCAGGTTGCTCGCGGGGGCGATTGCCTTATCGTTTTTTGTTTATATCTTCGTGAATGTTGGCATGGTTGGAGGCATTTTGCCCGTTGTGGGTGTGCCGCTGCCGTTTATCAGCTATGGCGGTACGGCGGTCATCACGTTAATGGCAGGGATGGGGTTGCTCATGTCGATTCACACACACAAATAATCTAATAAATAATGCGACAGCAGTTGTCGCATAAAAACCTCAAACCACTTTAAATACTTGTTTGTTTTACCCATATATAAAGTACTGAAATTTATATCCTTTCATTATCGGGCTATCCGTATGGCAAGCATCAATTTTAACCGACTGCAAGGCAAGCTCAATATTTTGGCGGATGCGGCGAAATATGACGTGTCGTGCTCATCGTCGGGGGGTAACCGCAAAAATCAAGGCGGTGCATTGGGCGATGCCTCAAAAACGGGCATTTGCCATAGCTATACCGAAGACGGTCGCTGCGTAAGTTTACTTAAAATTCTGCTCACCAATCACTGCATCTACGATTGTGCCTATTGCACCTCTCGCAAAAGCAATGACACGCCCCGAGCGGCGTTCACGGTAGAGGAAGTGGTCGAGCTCACCATGCAGTTTTATCGCCGCAACTACATTGAAGGACTGTTTTTAAGCTCAGGCATTTTTAAAAATGCTGATTATACGATGGAACGACTGGTGCAAGTGGCAAAAACCTTGCGGGAGCGGGAACGATTTAATGGCTATATTCACCTAAAAACCATCCCCGGTGCGTCCAAAGAATTGCTTCACGAGGCGGGGCTATACGCTGATCGTTTGAGTGCTAATATCGAAATTCCGACCAAATCAGGGCTTGCCCTACTCGCTCCCGAAAAGACGCACGACGAGTTACAAGCCCCGATGCAAACGGTGAAAGAAGAAATCATCACCATCAAAGACTCTCGCAAAAAACACAAAAAAGCCCCCAAATTTGTACCTGCTGGTCAGACCAGTCAAATGATTGTCGGAGCAAGTAACGAGACCGATTTGCAGGTCATTCAACTGTCCGATCATTTTTATAAAAAGTATGAACTCAAACGGGTGTATTATTCGGGCTATGTGCCCATGCTATCAGATTCTCGCCTGCCCTCGATAGGCACGCCTGTGCCGATGGTGCGAGAAAACCGCCTATATCAAGCCGACTGGCTCATGCGGTTTTATGGCTTTGGGGCTCATGAGATTGTTGAGGCAGATAGCCCGTTTTTGGATTTGGACTGCGATCCCAAGCTGGCATGGGCAATTCGTCATCGTGAACATTTTCCCGTCAATGTGCAAACCGCTCCGTATGAAATGATTGTGCGTATTCAAGGTATGGACACTAAGACAGCAAAAAAAATTGTCAAAGACCGCAAGTATAATCAAAATACCCTTGAGCACAATAAAAAAATGGTGGCGGCGGTTAATCGGGCGAAATACTTCATTGCAACCACCGGCAAAAATGAGCATTTATCCCACCTGACCCGTGATAATTTCCGCCAGTTTGTGCTGGGACAAACGCAAACTAAGTTTAAGGATGAACGTAACGGACAGCTTGGGTTGTTTTAATGGGGTATGCAGAAAATTGATGCAAAATAACATAAGCCGTTTCTGCCAACATCAATCGCAATAATGTGTTGATGCGTTCCTTAAATGCTACCTAACACCCTCAGAAAGTAACCCCAAAAATCAAACAGGACTTCCCATGAGCCAAACCAATCCAACCGCCAAAACCATCCTTATTACTGGTAGCACCGACGGCATCGGCAAACTCACCGCCATTGCCCTTGCTAAAGCAGATCATCATGTTTATGTGCATGGACGCAGTGCAGATAAACTTGCAAGCGTCATTGAAGAAATCAAATCCACCACAAACAATAAGCATGTCGATGGCTTTGTCGCTGATTTAAGCGATTTGTCTGCGGTCAAACATTTGGCAGAAGCAGTAAAAGACAAACTTCAATCCCTCGACGTACTCATCAATAATGCAGGCGTTTTCAAAACTGCCAATCCCATCACCAAAGATGGCTTGGATATTCGCTTTGTGGTGAATTACTTCGCTCCCATCGTTCTGACCGAAGGCGTGTTGCCCCTGCTCAAAACGGCGAGTGTTGCAAGCGGTTCGGCTCGGATTATTAACCTTAGCTCTGCCGCTCAAGCCCCCGTATCACGGTTTGCCCTTGTCGGCGACGAAAAATTGAACGATCAATCGGCATACGCCCAAAGCAAATTGGCCCTCACCATGTGGAGCATGGATTTAGCCAAACAGTTAAAAGACAACAACACTAATAACAACATCAACGTGATTGCCGTCAATCCTGGCTCGTTACTCAACACAGGTATGGTTGCCGAAGCCTACGGACAACACTGGTCATCGGCAGACAAAGGAGCCAATGTACTGACGCAACTGGCAACGAGTGATAAGTTTGCTGGCGAGACAGGCAAATATTTCGACAATGACTTGGGATCACGCTCAGGCACCGCCGATGAAATGCTGGGCGACTTTGGCAATCCTCACCCTGATGCGACCCATCAAGGCAAAACCGCTGAATTGTTACGCCAAACGCAAACCATGTTGGCAAAGCTGGGTTTGGTTTAATTTGGGAGTAAGTAAAGGCGATAAGGGCTGGACATTCGTGCTTTTCAATGACGGCTTAGTTGCCCACCTGTCTTAAGCAGACCCCAATCAATTATACAAACAAGCACCCAATTAAATACCCAAACGAAGACCCAAACAAGGACAACACATGACCCTAAACAACCCCACCCAAGCCATGCACTTTCGCTATAGCACCAAGGCATTTGACCCTGCCAAAAAAGTATCTGATGCCAATTTTGAACCCATCAAAACCGTGTTACTTTACAGTCCCTCTAGCGTCAACT
>JAAXIL010000206.1:5216-5759 GCA_012270355.1 Psychrobacter sp. | reverse complement strand
ACCTAAGTCAGTCATATTCAACTTGTTTTATTCATCTATGGTTATTTGCCAATTTAAGCCATTAAGGAAAATAAGTGAGTTTGGTTCGTAGGGTAGGGCAATCTCTTAAAAAAAATATTCATTTAGCAACTTCCTTTTATCATTCCATCGCCGTTAACCCAATATCTAAACAGACGTCCGACACCTCTGTTTCGGACATGACTGCCAATTCGGCTATATCCGACATCATTTTGCCTAATTTAGCCATCAGCTATCACATTTTGTGCTGTGCCGAACCCCCTGAAATGGTCATTGCCACAATAGATGCCATTTGTGCCATCAAAACTGATGCCGATGAAATCATTATCCTCGACAACAACCACCAACAACGTGAGCTGTATCAACCTGTTGCCGATTATTGTGCCAGCCTAGATGACAAACGGGTGCGATTTTTCCATTATGACCGCATTCCCAACCACAAAGCAGGAGCGTTAAACGTTTCCTTGTCTTTGACCGATGCCACGTGCTCGCACATTTTGGTAGTGGATAGCGATTATCAACTGC
>JAAXIL010000206.1:0-5206 GCA_012270355.1 Psychrobacter sp. | reverse complement strand
CGGAGGCTGAGGTTACAAAGTGTGCGTTATGGCAGATTCCGCAAGCCTATCGTCATACCCGATGCCAACCAATTGGCCCCGCGGATCTCAATCACTATTTTGTTAAACGGCTCGCTCACCCGTTACACAAATCGCATAGCCTATCAACGGGCACACTGGCATTGCTAAAACGAGAAGCGTTAGAAGCAATCGGGGGTTGGCAAATCGACAGTTTGACCGAAGATGCCCAAACAGGCATTGCCTTACATGAGGCAGGATTTTCAACGTGTTATATCCACGAGGTGATAGGACAAGGCGAATTACCGCTCACGGTGCCGAGTTGGTTTACCCAGCGACGACGCTGGATGTATGGCAATGCCCAAACCGTGATTCAAAAACAGTTGGGCTGGCAAGTGGTGCAGGCAGGGTGGGGCGTTATCAACGACAAAACAACGCTCGAAGATTTTCAACAAAGTTACAGCCAGTGGGTGCAATTGACCACATGGTTAAACGCCACTGCCCCAGCTTTAGCTTTGCAAGCGGTAGCAACGGGGCTGATTTGGCTAGATGTCTTCGATGAGATGCCAAACCGACACATTTCCAAATCACATTATCATGGGTTATCCCCTGCCAAAAAATTATTGGCAGTCGCCATCACGATGCAATATGGTTATTTGCTTTGTCGTTTGTTTCGATTTTATGGACGTGGGTCATTTGCGTCGATGCAAACCCTGACGATAAAGACATCTGATGATAAGGTGAAACAAAATCCATCTGACTACCCTTCAACTTCTCAGTCTTCTCTGTCGCAGGCAACGCTATTGCCACTGACCGCATGGCTAATGCATCTGAATCTATGGGAAGATGGGGCATTGCATTGGTTGCCCGTGCTTTGGGGACAAAAAAAACTCTTTATCGTCACCAATAAAAAACGGAGTAAGCTTAATACACACGTTGTGAATGTCAGTATCGTACAACGTGCGTTTGGGGCATTGAGCAAACTTCGCCATCGTATTCGTCCGCTACCCAAAACGGTGTTGGTGCTACATGGGGCAACGGTGACAGGGTTATGGTTAGATGGACGATATCAACAGCAACAGAGTCGTAAACACATAGTCCAACCAACTCAACAAAATTTACCAATTCAACATATTAATCAATCTAATAATTATCTTCTCAATCAAACCTTAATACGAGCCAGTATTGGCATTATTACTTTAAAACTTATCGCTTCAGAACTGTTATGGTGGGAATACCGAGACAGTAATTAGAATAAATTTAACATTAAATATAAGAAAAATTTAATAATACAAAAAATCCTCAGGAAAAATCAATAAATGAGAATTGCCTTAATTGCTCACGCTCTCTACCCAATCTCCCAACCGTATGCTGGTGGGCTGGAAATGATTACCCATTTGCTTGCCGATGCACTGGTGGAGCGTGGGTATGACGTGACGTTATTTGCTCATGCAGACAGTGAGACCCGTGCCAAACTTATGCCTTACATGAGCCGAAACACGTTTGAGACGATGTTTTATGCCAGCGAGCATGAACAAATTGGCATGAATCGACAAGACATGTACCTGTATGTTGCCTATCAAAATGCCATGTCTCAGCTACTGGCAGAAGACCAAACCAAGCCGTTCGACGTGGTACATAACAACAGTTTGCATTATGTGCCGATGCTTTTGGCGACCAGTCTTGATGAGCGAGTCATCACCAGTTTTCATACGCCAATTTTTGCTCATTTGCGACTTGCGTTGCAAATACTAAAGGACAAGCCGAATCAAGGACGTTTTACGGCGGTGAGTGGCTATCAGCAACAAATTTATAATGAATTTGTGCCATCAATCGTGGTGTATAACGGCATTGACGTGGACGCATGGCAAGCCAATCTGAAACCAATTGCCGATGAAAATTATGTGTGGCTTGGGCGAATTTGCCCAGAAAAAGGTACGCATTTGGCAATGGACATGTGCATCAAAGCAGGCAAGCGTCTGACCATCATTGGACCCAAAAGCAATGCCGATTATTTTGAAACCGAGGTCGCCCCACGTTTGGCGAAACATGGCGATTTAATCCAGCACATTGGACATCTAACTCAACCAGAAATAAACGATCATCTAAAACAAGCGACGGCATTGCTATTTACCAGCACATGGGCAGAGCCTTATGGATTGGTCTTGGCAGAAAGTTTGGCGTGCGGAACGCCAGTGCTCGGCTTTAGCGTGGGAGCAATGCCCGAGATTATTACCGATGACGTGGGTGTGGTTGTGCCATTTGATACGGCAAATAAGACGTTTGATGAGCAAGTATTTGTAGCAGGGTTTGAAAAAATACAACACATTGATAGGCAGACTTGCCGACAGCGAGCCGTTGATTTTTGTGGGGCAGAGCGAATGGTGGCGGATTATCTAGACTTATATCAGCAAGGACGCTCCGTATGAATATTGGCTATTATGCCCATCATCACGGCTCGGGACATTGCCAAAAGGCGGGGCGATTGGCAACGTGGCTGGCACAGTTGGGCACAGACACAGGAAAAGGCACGCCACTTACCGTCATGACCAGTGCTAAATACGCTCAAAAATGGCTCCATGATAAACCTAACATTAACCTGATTCATCTGGCGGACGAAGACCCAACGTCCGATGATGTTTATGCTAATCAGCCAGACCCAACCAAACCAAATTTTGTGCACTACAACCCAGTTGGCAACCCCGACATTCAAACTCGAAGCTGTCAGATTTTAACTGCGGTGCAAAACGCAAAATTGGACGTAGTCATTGTTGATTTAAGTGTCGAAGTGGCAACCTTATGCCGAGTGGCAAGCGTGCCATATTTGTACGTTCGTTTGCCAGGTTATCGCAACGACACGCCACATTTGGAGGCGTTTCGAGGGGCACAGGCGTTGCTGGCATTTTTTCCGCCAGAGCTTGAAAACGACACCACGCGCGACTGGGTCAAACAAAAAACCATTTATTTAGGGTTTGTGCTAGCTGGTGATTCTAATGATGACTTGACCGTAAACGACACGGCTACCGAACGCCAAGCCCTTAAACAACAGTTGAATTGTCCGTCTGATAAATTACTGATTAGCGTGATTAGTGGTTATGGGGGAAATCGAGCATTAACCGAAGCGGTCAGTAAGATGCAACAACGCCTACTAAAAGATAAGGATAATCTGCACTGGGCATGGTTGGGAGCACCCCCTGATGACCATATTGATAGCCCTAAACCCACACTTGATTGGCAGGGCGAGGTGAATAATGTTGCCCCATTTATGGCATTTAGCGATTGGGTCATCTCTGCAACGGGAATGACGACGGTGGCTGAAATGCAACGATTCCCTGAGGTGCGATGGACAGTGGTTGCCGAGCCTCGCCATTTTGATGAGCAAGCCGATACGGCAAGTCAACTTATTGCAGGAGGCTATGCGATGAATGTCGAACAGACGATAGAAGCATTGTTTAATTTGCAAAATTGGGTGAAATCATCGTCAATATTGCCCGATTTACCCCGTCCCGTTTTATCATCCGACCATTGTACCGATGCCGTTGCCTTCTTTAGAGCGATGGCAACTACTTCGAGTGTTAGAAAATGGGTGCAAGACATGCTACCGAGTTTTATTCATCAAACTGCTGTGAAACCAACCGCTAACAACCCAACGACCGCTAAACAACCATGACCCATACCTCTTCAATATCATCTGAAAGCTTATTGCCTGGTAGCGTTATCATTGGCAGTCATGGCAGGCGAGAACATTTGTTACGTCAATTAAATAGCATTCTTGCCTCAAATGAATTGCCAAGCGAATTGGTGTTGGTCACCGATGACGTTGAGCATTGTGAACTGACGTTGCTCAAAGAATTGGGCATTGCCATTCAATTATTACCCGTGCAATGGGCGAGCGATGAGACGAAGCGGTTTGATATTGGTAGACAACGAGAATTTGGAGCATCAAACGCCAATGAAGATTGGTTAATTTTCTTGGACGTGGATTGTCTGGTCAGTCCAACGTTTTTGGGGGACATGCTCTCAGGTTTGCAACAAACCAAACGCCAAACTCAAACTTTGCTGATGGGCGAACCTTATTATTTGCCAGCGGAAAGTGAGATAAATTCTTTGTTTAATAATCACGCCACAAATAAAGCTGACCATTTGCAACAGTTAGCCAAAAAAGTCTTGCCCAAAGCCCAACAACAATGGCAACAGGCAGTCACCGATTTAGCCATCGCTCACCCTCGTCGCCCTGCGGTGACTGAGTTTGTTATGCCAACTGATGATTATGCTTCATTTTGGAGTTTGTGCTTTGCCTTGCATCGTTTGGCTTATGACACCATTGGCGGATTTGATGCCAGCTATACAGGCTACGGGGCAGAGGACACTGACTTTGCGTTTACCGCAAAAGAGCAGGGCATCGACTTTTATTTGTCCCAAGCCCGTGCTTATCACCAGCAACACACCGTCTATCGTCCGCCGCTAAATCACCTGACTAGCATTGTGGCAAATGCCAATCGGTTTTATGAGAAATGGGGGAAATGGGCGATGGGCGGATGGTTACGACAGTTTAGTGAAATGGGGCTAATTGAGTTGACGGATAAGCAAACCAAACCGATTCAGGTTTTGCGTGAGCCAAGTGTGGCGGAGCTAGAACAAGCCCATGCCCCAAACGCTCGATTTGTTTAGCTCGCCTAATTACTCTTAAACATTAAACCTAAAGTGCATCACGTCGCCGTCTTGCACGATGTAGGTTTTGCCTTCTAAACGGGCTTTGCCTGCCGCTGCCGCCCCTTTTTCGCCATTGAATTCGATAAAATCGTCATAGCTGATGACTTCGGCACGGATAAATCCTCGCTCAAAATCAGTATGAATCACGCCAGCTGCTTCGGGTGCCGTCGCCCCAACCTTCACCGTCCAAGCCCGCACTTCTTTTACGCCTGCGGTAAAATAGGTTTGCATATCCAGCAGGTCATAGCCTGCTCGAATGACCTGATCTAAACCTGCTTCTTCCATACCCAAGTCATTTAAAAATTCTTGCTTGTCTGACTCATCAAGCTGAGCAATTTCAGCTTCAATTTGGTTGCATAGCGGTAAAACAATGGCATCTTCACCTTTGGCGTAGTTTTGTACCGCTTCCAAATAAGGATTGTCCTCAAAACCATCTTCGCTCACGTTGGCAATATACATGGTGGGCTTGAGGGTGATTAAACCATAACTTCTAATG
>JAAXIL010000221.1:834-5802 GCA_012270355.1 Psychrobacter sp. | reverse complement strand
TCCGTGAGCAAGCGAATTAATTTATCGTTTTCTACTTAGCCAGTTGTTATTCGTTAATTTTAAAAAAGCCAGTTTATTGCATGCCAATGAACTGGCTTTTTTTAATGAAACATTGAAGCTTTCTTATCGAAGCATCGAAGCGTTTCGATAAAGTAATACATGGCATATTCGCATTAAATAACAAAAAAACCATCAACCGTTTGGCTGATGGTTTTTTCTATGTCTAAGCATTTAATAGTCTAAGAAATTATAAAACTAAGCCTTTACTATCAATCATACTTAAATATTTAAGCTAGGTACTTAGATTTTACCAACAAGGTCAAGGCTAGGCTTCAATGTCTCACCACCTTCTTCCCACGCGGCTGGGCAAACTTCGCCGTCATTTTCACGCACGTATTGAGCGGCTTTCACTTTACGCACCATGTCTTTGGCAGAGCGCCCGATTCCAAGGTCATGAATTTCGGCAACTTTAATCAAACCATCGGGGTCAACTAAGAACGTACCACGCAATGCGGCGTTGTCTTCTTCAATCATGATGTTGAAACCACGAGTGATTTTACCCGTACCATCGCCAAGCATTGGGAATTGTACTTTACCAATCGCTTCAGAGGTATCGTGCCATGCTTTATGAACAAAGTGAGTATCCGTAGATACACCGTAAACTTCTACACCCAAACCTTTCAACTCTTCATAATGGTTTGCCATGTCTTCTAATTCAGTTGGACAAACAAACGTAAAGTCGTGTGGGTAAAATAAGAAAATCGCCCAGTTACCTTTTACATCGTCAGATGAGATGGTTTTGAATTCACCGTCAACATAAGCTTCAGTTTTGAACTCAGGGATTTCTTGATTAATAATAGCTGTCATATCTTTTCCTTATCAATATCAATGGAACATAGTATGTTAGGTTGTACTCAAGCCAGTCTCGACTTGATGAGACTAGAATAGGCGATAGCTTGCCATTTATCCAGTTAAAACAATTTAATCATCTGTTTTATTTTATCAATCTGCTAGAATGGTGTTTTTTAACAATTCGTCATTATACAGTCATCTCATTCCTTTATTATTTAAAGTTTATTAAGAGTTTGCCATGATTACTTTGCGTCAACTTGAGTTTGCCATTGCCGTAGCTAAACACCGCCATTTTAAACGAGCAGCCGAAGAATGTAACATTTCACAATCCGCGTTAAGTTTGGGAATTGCCGAACTAGAAAAACAACTAGACACGCAAATTTTTGAGCGTAACAACAAACAAGTGCTGATCACGCCTATCGGCGAGGACATACTCGAACGGGCAAAGCGGGTGTTTAGCGAAATCAATGATTTAACCACCAGAGCTCACAGTCACCAAAGTCCGCTCACCTATCCGATGACGGTTGGCATGATTCCTACCATTGCCCCATATTTATTACCTAAAGTATTGCCCGCACTTAAAAATCAGTATCCCGAATTTCGTATGAGTGTGGTGGAGCGTCAGACTGAACGTCTGCTGGAGCAAGTGCGGTTTGGACAAATCGATACTGCCATTATTGCCCTACCCTACACGGTGGATAGCTTGCACACGTTTGAGTTTTGGTCAGAAGATTTCTTTGCGATATTTGCCGATGACGACCCGCACGCCAAATTAGACACAATCACCGCAGACGGCCTGACTGATGCCAATTTAATGTTGCTTGGTGAAGGGCATTGCTTGACCGATCAGGTATTAGGAGTTTGCCAGTTTGACCGCAATGAATTTAAATCGAACTTTGAGGATGCCAGCCTTAATACGCTGACACAAATGGCACTCGCTGGCATGGGTACAACATTGTTACCCGAAATGGCATTGTCTAGCGTGGCAGATTTAGGCTCTGGGGTCACTGCGGTACCACTGGCGGAACAAGGACCGCACCGCCGTATTGCCTTTGTGACCCGTCTAAATTACGCTCGTGTCGATGACGTCAAGTTACTGGGCGAGGTGTTTAGGGAAGCGTTGCAAGAATCTGTTTCAGACTAAACAAAGTTTTATTTTCTTTTATCCTTCCCTTATTAGCTGGGGCATCAAAATGCCCTAGTGAATTAACTCACCGCTTTGCCCCATGTTGGCACGACCATCTGCATGAGCGGTTTGAGTAGCTTAATATTACACGCAAATACTGAGCCTGTTTGCATGGCATGATGCGAACCGTTGTGGTCAACCACCGTGCCTCGAGCCTCATTCACAATCAATTCTCCAGCACAGATGTCCCACGGTTTAAGCTTCATCTCAAAATAACCATCCAATCGACCTGCTGCTACATACGACAAGTCAAGTGCCGCCGAGCCGAGCCGACGCACTTGTCCGCCTGCTTCGCACACCTGTTGCAATGTCGCAAAATGTTGTTTGGCAAACGAGGCCACCTCACCATTTATTTCTCGCTCAAGCGGATGCCCAGTCGAAAACAGACCACCAGCTATGGTTTTGCGATCCGTCACTTGCAAACGACGCTGATTAAGTCTAGCTCCTTTACCTCGGCTGGCAGAAAACAACTCATCTCGCACGGGGTCATAAATCACACCGTGTTCGGTCACGCCATTTTTCTGCACGCCAATCGACACGCAAAAATGTGGCACACCATGCACAAAATTATGTGTACCATCGAGCGGGTCAATCACCCAGCACCACTCTGCATCATTGCCTTGCCCTTCTTGCAGACCAAACTCTTCTCCCAAAAATGAATGATTGGGATAATTAAATTTAAGGGTTTCAATGGTAAGCTCTTCGCTATAGCGGTCGATGCGGGTTACCAAGCCGTCCAAACCTTTCGATTCAATATCTAGCTCGATTTTGTGCCGATTTTGATGGGCTTTTAGAATTTCTGCCCCTACTTTTTGAGCGGTGCGAGCGGCGATGACAACCATAGGTTCCATAGAATGACCTTTTAAATAATATAAAAATTCTGCTTAAATGATATCTATTAGTAATTGACAAAAAAATAGAGTGTTTTAGTTATATAAAGCTTAAGGTTCTAGCTTTGATAATAGGTATCTCAAAACATCCATCAACTAAAAATCTAACTTACCACCGACCTCTACTGCCTTTTGATAGGCGGGGCGAGCTTGGCAACGATTTAAGAAGTTTAGGGTATTGACGTATTTATTTTGGTCCAGTCCGCCACCTTTTCCGCTTCTGGCATTTGCCGCTTCAACCACAAACGCCATTTGAATGTCTGCCCCCGAAAACTCACTACCCGCAAACCACTGGTTTTCAGATAAATGGCGTTCGATAAGACTCAGAACCTTGTTGATGTTTTTGCCAATCATGCTGGTTTCGACTTGTTTACGAACGTGCTTGGTGATGGGACGTACCAGCTTGGGCGAGCGTTCAACAACCTTGCTAAATACCAAACGCATGACCAAAGGGGGCATGGCAGACGCTTCAGCAAATTGCATCCAAAAATCGTAATCTCGCCACGTCTCGCTATCAGCATCTACTTTGGGATGTAGTTGATAATCAGGGTCATACTTTGCCAGCAAATAGTTGATAATGTGCCCCGATTCAATTAGCGTGAGGTCAGACTGGCTATTATCATCAAACGTTATTTCAAGCACAGGGGCTTTACCCATTGGATGAGCCTGCTCTAGGCTATCCGGGGCAAGTCCGTTTTTGCGGTCATATTGGGTGAGTTGATACTCTAATCCAAGTTCTTCGAGCAACCACAAAGTGCGAAATGAGCGCGAGTTTTCGAGATGGTGTAGATGTAGGTTTGGCATATAAACTCCTGTTATGGGTAAACGGATGATTCATAACATCATGACCCATTTATCCAAATTCTAATTGTAAGTTATGTTGGGTAGAGACTACCCTTCCGACAAAAGCCCATCTTCCGCCAAGGCTTCGATTAGTTCGTCTTCTTCACTGTTTTCAACCCTTGCCATTGCTACTAGACTTTCGTCTTCAGCAAGGCGAATCAATGTCACACCTTGGGTGTTGCGTCCCGACGTGGCGACATGCATCACAGGGGTGCGAACCAATGTGCCTTTGTTGGAAATCAAGATAATATCATCATCATTGTTGACTTTAGTGGCTCGAACCAATTCGCCATTTCGCTCGCTGGTCTTGATGGCAATCACACCACCGCCACCCCGATTTTGAGTGTTAAATTCATCAACGTTGGTGCGTTTGCCGTACCCATTTTCGCAAGCAATCAACACCTCGTTCATGTCAGGCTCAATGACAACCAAGGATTTAATGGTTTCATCTTCACCAATTCGCATGCCTCGCACCCCTTTTGCGGTGCGTCCCATGTTGCGAGCGTCAGTCTCGGCAAAGCGAATGGCTTTACCACTTGAGGCAAACAGCATGACTTCCTGCTCGCCATCGGTGAGGCGGGCAGACACCAACTTGTCACCATCCTCTAAACCAATGGCGATCAAACCATTTGAGCGAATGTTGGCAAACTGAGCCAATTCTACCCGTTTGACTGTGCCGTTTGCGGTGGCAAAGAACACAAAGCGGTCATCGGCAAGCGACAAGTCCACAGGCAAAATGGCGGTCACCACTTCATCAGCATCCAGTCCGATGATGTTCACCAGTGGTCTGCCTCGTGCTCCTCGGCTGGCAAGCGGCACTTCAAAGCCTCGCAAGCTAAACACTCGTCCGCTGTCAGTAAAGCACAGCACAGTCGCATGGGTTGAGGTCACCACCAAATGATCAATAACGTCGTCTTCTTTCATGGCAGTGGCAGACTTACCTTTTCCGCCTCGTTTCTGGGCGACATAATCGTCAATCGGTTGCGTTTTGGCATAGCCCGTGCGAGATACGGTCAGCACCACGGTTTGTTCAGGGATAAGGTCTTCTCGGCTAAAGTCCGCTCGAGCGTCCACAATGTCAGTGCGACGTTCATCACCGAAGTTATCCCGAATCTCAATCATCTCGTCTTTAATGACCGTCATCAGTTTGTCTAAGTCCGCCAAAATGGATTCCAGTGCAGCGATTTGACGCAAAAT
>JAAXIL010000221.1:0-824 GCA_012270355.1 Psychrobacter sp. | reverse complement strand
CCTGATATTCTGCGGTCAATTTGTCTTGCTCAATCCCCGTTAGACGGTGTAATTGCATCTCGAGGATAGCATTGACTTGCTCAAGCGAAAGCCGATAGCGAGTGCCATTGTCAATCAATCCAAACGGATTATTTAAGTCCTCGCCTTCGATAAAATCGGGGCGTACTGCTCGCACGTCACTATAGTCTGTGCCTCGCCCTGCTCGCGTCAGCATGGCAACCACTGTGCCAGACTCCCACGTTTTACCAAGTAGCGATTCTCGAGCATCGCCCCGATTGGCAGACGCTTTGATGGTCGCAATGATGTCATCGATATTGGCAAGGGCGACGGTTAAACCCTCCAGCAAATGCCCTCGAGCTTTGGCTTTATTTAGGTCATAAATGGTGCGACGGGTGACAACTTCTTGGCGATGACGCACGAAGGCGGCAATCAGTTGTCGCAAGGTCATGAGTTTGGGTTGTCCGTTATCAAGGGCAACCATGTTGATGCTAAAGCTGGACTCTAGCGGCGTTTGCAAAAATAGATTATTGACGATGACTTCCGCCACTTCACCCCGACGCAAATCGATGGCTATTCGCATGCCATCTTTGTCCGATTCATCACGAATCTCAGAGATACCCTCAATTTTTTTGTCTCGTACCAACTCGGCAATGCGTTCTATCAATTTGGCTTTGTTGGTTTGATAAGGCACTTCAGTAAACACGATGCGTTCACGGTCTTTATTTGCTCCCGACTCGCTCATCGGCTCAATGTGATAGCGTCCACGAATGTGCAACCGCCCTTTGACCGTGCGGTACGCATAGACGATACCCGACCGGCCAGAG
>JAAXIL010000207.1 GCA_012270355.1 Psychrobacter sp. | reverse complement strand
GGTAATAAGAATAGATAGTTAAAAAAAGAAACAGCCAAAAAAATATAAAAAAACAAATTATAGATGATACGCCACATCTTTCATGCGATTGGCAAGCCATCGCATCGTGACTCTTACGGGCTCAGGAAGTACCGACCCGCCTTGGTCAATCGCCATGTCTCGATGCTCACATTCTTCGATATCCATTTGCGTCAGAATGTCACGGCTACGGCAGTCTTGCTCTGGCAGACGGGTAAGGTGGTCTTGCAAATGTTCGCTAACCTGAGCTTCGGTTTCGGCGACAAACCCTAGACTAAATTCATCAGACACCAAACCTGCCACTGCCCCTAAGCCAAAAGACAAGCCGTACCACACGGGCGTAAACACGCTGGGATGACTGCCCAACTCAGACAGGCGAGTTTCGCACCACACCAAATGGTCAATTTCCTCAAGTGAGGCATGATGCATCTCTTGCTTGACTCGCTCACTTTTTGCAGTGACCGCTTGCCCGTGATACAAACCCTGAGCACACACTTCGCCCGTGTGATTAATTCGCATTAATCCCGCGACATGGCGAGATTCGGTAATTGATAACTCGGGCATCTTATCTGAATTGACGGGTAGGGGACGAGTACTCGGATTGGACTTAGGCACGATTGCCCTAAGCCCTTTATCGAAACTCACAATAGCACGGTCAATCAGCCCATGTGGGGTGGGTGAAGCTAAAATGCTATTGTGATCGTCATGATGATGCGACATGGTCAATCCGATGGTTTTATCATCAAAAGTGGGTTTCACTATTTTAGTTCAACCGTCGCCCCTTTCTCAATATTGGCATACACCTCTAACACATCCCAATTGGTGAGGCGAATACAACCATGTGAGGCTTGACGGCTGATACCTTCTGGAATGGGTGAGCCGTGTAAGCCATACGACGGTTTGGACAAGCCCATCCACACCACGCCAACGGGGTTGTTTGGCCCTGGTGGCAACATATAAACCTTTTTGTTGGCATCTTCGCCAACGGTGGCTTTATACCAAGGCATTTTGACTTTGTTTACAATCTTAAAGGTACCATGTGGCGACGGTGTGTTACTGCTACCAACCGTGGTGGGGTAAGTGGCAACAAGTTGGTTGCCATTATAGGCATATAACGTCTTATCCGCTTTATTCGCCACAACACGAGTAATGCGGGATTTGAGTGGTTCGCCAACATTAATCACCGAAATGGTCTCGCCCGCCACAAACTTCTTACCTTTATTAAGTTTTTCAAGATACCGCACATCCATGTGGAATCTTTCGCCCAGCATTTCCTTAATGTTCTGATAATACAAACCCTTCATTTTCGATTTGGCTTCTGAGCTAGAAGGTGTATTGGCAAAATTGGTTTTAACGTCATCATTGGTTAAGGTGTATTCAACAATAACCGGTTTGTTTTTAGGGATGCCTTTTGACAGAGCATTCCACGTTGCTTGGTTCATCTTGCCCGTCGGTTCGATGCCTTTCATGGCTTGAAAGTTTGCTAAAGCTTTTTTGCTGTTCATGCCCCAACCACCATCAATCGGACCAGGTGATGCGTGATTCCAATCCAGCAAGGTTTGAAGTTTGACGGTCATCGCCGTGTTCTTCTTCATGTTGGGTGACCATGTGGCAGAATTCACACGGCGGGCGTAGGTTGACAAACTTGTGGTCGTGTGGATTTTACCATCTCGCTGCTCAATACTTTTAATCGCTTCTTCGTCGCTGGTAGAGGCACTCTCAACCGCCTGACCGTCGTCCACATCGCTGACGGCTTGTTCATTGATTTGCTCGGCGACTTCTGCTTCGGTTTGTACATCAACCGCATCGGTTTGGAAGTCTTCAACATCTGCTTGTTCTTCTTCACCCATATTCAACCTTGCCAATTCTTGAGGCGTCAGTTTGGGTTCGCCTAAGGTTTGATTAGAATTGGCGGTAACCGAACTTACTGGCGGTTGTCTGCCATCGTCTTGATTGGCAATGACAACCCGCTGATTTTGGTTAATGGTGACCCCAGCTTTGGGCAGGGTATTGGTTGTAGTAGAAGAAGGTGTAGGGGGGGAATCGAATTTTTGCACTGCCAAAGGGGGGGGCTGGCTTGCAACCACGTTATCTTGAGCGGTTGCCGAACACGCCACAGTTAGCAAAGATGCGGACAATAGACTTAAGCTAAGTGTCTGCTTCGTGGTGGGACGATAATTATTCGTAGTAGTTTGTTTCATGTTAATTTGGTTCTGTTTAGTAAATAGGTTCATATTGATGTCAACGTGAAAATTTACCCTATTATGCGTCCAAACGCAGAACTAGGCAAATGCTTATGCTAATGCGATGAATAAAAACAAACGCTTGCGTAACAATTTAATTCAAAGTCAGCCAATCGAGAGGTTTGTCCGTGATAAATGAGGTAAAGGCGTGCTAAACTTGCGTTGAACTTTATCCTGCATTCTTCACGACATAGCAATTTTTTCCACCACATAACTTTCTAAATAACCCTCTAATTTTTACCATGACAGATAACCTTGAAACTTCATCCCTAAGTCTAGCCTGCCAGCAAGCCGAACAGGAGCTGGTGACCATCCGAGATTTTATCCGCTTTTGCGTCACCCAGCTGAATGCCCATGACGTTTTTATCGCCCAAGGCACCACTGATCCGTTTGCCGAAGCAGTGGCGATGGTCATGAATACTTTGTCGCTGTCTTGGTCTGCCGATGAGCAAATCTTGGACAGTAGGTTAATATCAGCCGAAAAACACGCCGTGCTAGCCTTGTTGCAAGAGCGTATCAACACGCGCCAGCCACTGAGCTATCTGATTAACTTAGCCTATTTTTGTGGCTTACCTTTTTATGTCGATGAGCGGGTGCTGATTCCTCGCTCGCCCATCGCCGAACTCATCAAGGCTCAATTTGCCCCTTATTTCGCCCCTGCAGGTTTCGATGAATTTACCGACTTTGATAACGAGTTGGGAGAACTGTTGGACGATAACATTTTAGCCAATGGCTTACCTGCCAAATTTTTGCCTGCCCCTGAGCGAATGCTGGATTTGTGCACAGGGTCAGGGTGTATCGCCATTGCTCTAGCGACTTATTTTCCAGATGCCATGGTCGATGCCAGCGATTTGGATAAAGAGGCGTTGGAAGTGTCTGCCGTCAATGTCGAACATCATGCTCTGAATAATAGTAGCCTTGAGCATCAAATCAATCTGTTTGAATCGGACTTGTTTGCCAAACTGCCTGCCGACAATCAGTACGATTTAATCGTCACCAATCCGCCTTATGTCGATGCTGAGGCAATGGCAGAATTACCGCCCGAGTTTGAGCACGAGCCTGCTCACGCGTTGCAGGCAGGGCAAGATGGGTTGGATTTGGTGCATCGCATCTTAAACGATGCCCCCGATTATTTGAGTGAAAACGGTTTGTTGGTGTGTGAAGTCGGTGACAGCGAATGGCATTTGCGTCAGGCATATCCGCAGATTGACTTTCATTGGCTCGTCTTTGAGCATGGCGGACACGGGGTCTTCGCGATAACCAGAAATGAACTTATGGCACATCGAGAGGCGTTTGCTAAGATGGTTTCAACATAGTTTGTCATGACATAGAAGGATAGTCAGAACCTAACTGTCTATCAGAACCTAACTGTCAAACAGTAAAGAACCACTTAGCATTCAAATCGTCGTTTAATATGTAGCCTTTAAAATGTTTTTAAAAATTTAGTAGCCATATCTAACTCGATTAACTTTTGCCTAATTTTGAGTCAATCATGCCCAAAACTTTAACCCACATCCCCGATGCCGTCACCCATATCCTAAATCATAGCGACGGGGACATTCACCTTGCTACCCCGCTTGGGCTAGGCAAACCGTATCATCTACTAAACGGGATTTATGATGCCATTGAAGCAGATGGCAAACGACGTTTGAATATTTATACTGCATTATCTCTTAACCCGCCGACGGGCAAATCTGAGCTTGAAAATCGGTTTTTAACTCCATTTGTTAATCGGTTGTATGGCAAAGATTTTCCTCGCCTCAAATACGCCGATGCCAATGCCAAAGATGCCTTGCCCGATAACATCAAGGTCGAAGAGTTTTATATGCAGTCGGGGGCATTGCTTGGCAGTCGCACCGCTCAATCGGAATACGCCAGCTTGAATTATAGCCATGTACCTGAAGCGTTGGCGGTGCGAGACATCAATGTTATCGTGCAAAAAATCGCCAGCGACGGGGCGGGTAAGTATTCATTATCGTGCAATACGGATTTGACGATGGACACCTTGGATGCCATCGCAAGGCTTGGCAAACCTCGCCCGTTGTTTGTCGGCGTGGTGGACAGTCAGTTGCCTTTTGTGAGCGGGGAGGCGGAAATTGATTTAAGTAAGTTTGACCTATTGGTTGAGCCAACTGCCAGTAACCATGACGATCAACATGACGAGCAGTTATTTGCCTTACCCCGTCAGCCTGTGGGCGACGTAGACTATGCCATCGGGCTTTATGCGTCAACGCTTGTGAAAGATGGGGGCACGCTACAAATCGGTATTGGGGCATTGGCGGATGCATTCTGCCATGCTCTTGTGCTTCGTCATACCAATAACGAGTGCTATCGTCAATTGATTAACGCCCTAGACCCTTCACTTGTCGAACACCCTACCGTACAGGAGTTTGGCGGGCTTGAGCCGTTTGAAGTTGGGTTATACGGTTGCAGTGAAATGCTCAACGAGGGCTTTCGGGTGTTGGTTGAGCAAGGCGTCATCAAACGCCGGGTAGTGGACGATGCAGACATCATGGCACGAGTAGCCACAGGGCATGCGAGAGATGCGGATAATGCTTATATTAGTGAGAACGGGCAATTTTTGCATGGAGCATTTTATCTTGGTTCGCCTGATTTTTATGCCTGGTTACGCCAGCTTGCCCCAACTCGTAACACGGTTGGTATGAAACGCATCTCTGAAGTCAATACGGTGGCAGGCGAGCATTATGCGTTGGAAGTGCATAAACGCCAGCATGCTCGCTTTTTTAATACCTGCATGATGGCAACCGTGCTCGGCGGAGCGTCGTCGGAAACGCTACCCGATGGGCGGGTGGTGTCGGGCGTGGGCGGACAATATAACTTTGTGAGCATGGGACATACCTTACCCGATGCCAAATCAGTGTTGATGCTCAGAGCTTCTCGACAAGGCTCGGATGGCAAGTCAGGCAACATTAAAACAGGCATTGAAAACATGACCATCCCTCGGCATTTGCGAGACGTGTACATCACCGAATACGGCATTGCAGACTTGCGTTATCGCAGCGATGGGGAGTGCATACGGGACATGATTCAGATTGCCGATAAAGAATTTCAACAAGCCGTGTTGGACGAAGCCATTGCTAATCGCAAACTAAGCGAAGCCGACATGGCTCCCTTGCCAAATCGCATTATAAACAGTCACAACACGACCGAGGCACTCAGTCAAAAACTCGCTAACTACCGGACGGACGGCACGTTGCCCGATTATCCGCTAGGCAGTGACTTTACCGACACTGAACAAGATATCGTGCGAGCCTTGAGCTGGCTTCAAAACCATACCGCCAGTACGTCACGCAAACTTGCTACCGTCAGTCAAGCAATGCGACAAAATCTCTCGGGGATGGTAAATGGGTTCATTCGTGGGGCAAGTGATAAAACTTCCGTGAATAATGACCCATCTGCTCTAACCGCCGAGCAAGAACAACGGCTAGCCGATGCCATGACCCGCATGGGATTTGATATCAAACAGGGCTTAACGTGGGACAGTCTGTCCATCGACGGCATCAAAGGCGAGATTAGCGAAGACTTATTAGAGTTGGCGTTGCAAGCGACACTGGATTAGACATTGGATTAATTATCATATCCCACGCTACCTGATCTATGCTTAT
>JAAXIL010000020.1 GCA_012270355.1 Psychrobacter sp. | reverse complement strand
TTAGCTTAATTTCGAACGATTATTTATCATCTTTGACTTCGGTAAACTCAGCATCTACCACGTCGTCATCTGCGTTGCTAGCATCTGTGTCTGCTTGTCCAGCGTTTGCTCCAGCATCTGCGAATTGACTTGGGTCAACACCTTCCGCTCCTGCTCCGCCAGCATAAATCTTCTGACTAACGGGTAAGAACGCATTGTCTAGTGCTTCAAGTTTCGCCTTGATGTCGTCATGATCATCTTCTTTGGTCGCCAGCTCAAGCTCACTGATGGCAGATTCAACCGAGGCTTTTTCTTCATCAGTCACTTTGTCTTCGGCATCTTTTAGAGCTTTTTGTACTGCATGGATACGACCATCGGCTTCGTTACGCACCTGAGCAAGGGCAGCAAATTTCTCATCTTCTGCCGCATTCGCCTCCGCGTCACGTACCATTTGCTCGATTTCGTCGTCCGACAAGCCAGAGTCCGCTTTAATTTGAATGCTCTGCTCTTTACCTGTGCCTTTGTCTTTAGCAGAGATGTTCATGATGCCATCGGCGTTGATGTCAAAGGTGACCTCAATTTGTGGCACGCCACGTGGAGCTGGTGGAATGTCCGTGAGATTAAACTCGCCAAGCAGTTTGTTTTGGGCTGCCACTTTACGCTCACCTTGGAACACCTTGATGGTTACCGCTGGCTGGTTGTCTTCTGCCGTTGAGAATACCTGCGACTTTTTAGTCGGAATCATGGTGTTTTTCTCAATGATTGGCGTCAGCACCCCACCCATGGTTTCGATACCTAGGGTTAGCGGCGTTACGTCAAGTAGCAATACGTCGGATTTATCACCAGAGAGTACCGCACCTTGAATCGCTGCACCCACTGCAACCGCTTCATCAGGGTTCACGTCTTTGCGTGGCTCTTGACCAAAGAAGTCTTTAACGGTTTCTTGTACAGCAGGCATACGAGTCTGACCACCCACAAGAATAACGTCATCAATTTCACTTGCTTTTAAGCCTGCGTCTTCAAGAGCGACTTTACATGGCTCGACGGTACGTTTTACTAAGTCTTCAGTCAACGCTTCAAGTTTTGAACGGCTGATGGTTACAACCAAATGTTTCGGACCTGAACTATCTGCCGTGATATAAGGCAAGTTCACTTCGGTGCTTTGAGCCGAAGACAATTCAATTTTAGCTTTCTCGGCCGCTTCTTTAAGGCGTTGCATGGCAAGCGGGTCACCTTTAAGGTTCACGTCTTGCTCTTTTTTGAACTCTTCGACGAGGTAATCAATCACTGCTAGGTCAAAGTCTTCACCGCCCAAGAAGGTGTCACCATTAGTCGACAACACTTCAAACTGCTGCTCGCCATCAACGTCAGCAATCTCGATGATAGAAATATCGAATGTACCACCGCCCAAGTCATAGACAGCAATGGTGCGATCGCCTTGCTTTTTGTCCATGCCATAGGCAAGGGCAGCAGCAGTCGGCTCGTTGATGATACGTTTCACGTCCAAGCCTGCAATTTTACCGGCATCTTTGGTCGCTTGACGTTGGCTGTCGTTGAAGTAAGCAGGCACGGTAACCACCGCTTCGGTGACTTTCTCGCCAAGGTAGTCTTCTGCGGTTTTTTTCATTTTCTGCAATACTTCGGCAGAAATCTGCGGGGGTGCCATTTTTTTGTCATTCACTTCCACCCACGCATCGCCATTGTCTGCCTTCACAATTTTATAAGGCACCATGCCGATGTCTTTTTGTACCACTTTGTCATCAAAACGACGACCAATCAGACGCTTAATCGCATATAGGGTATTTTTGGGATTGGTAACCGCCTGACGTTTGGCAGATTGCCCTACCAAAGTTTCACCATCTTTATAAGCAATAATCGATGGGGTTGTGCGTCCGCCTTCGGCGTTTTCGATGACTTTGACGCTGTCGCCTTCCATCACCGCCACACATGAGTTGGTGGTTCCTAAGTCAATACCAATTACTTTAGCCATAATTTATTTCTCCAATTATTTTAGGTTTTTGGGGCGAATGGGTCGCCCATACTTGTTTTGTTGCTTGTTTTAATATGTTGGTTTTGGTTCACAATTTTTCAAGCCAATTGCCATAATTTTGCTCAATGATTTGTGAACTTTTGTGAAAATCCCCAATTCTAGTAGGGATTACTGCCCAACTTTCACCATCGCAGGGCGAATGGAACGTCCATTTAAGGTATACCCTTTTTGTAGCACTTCGCCAACCATGTCCGCCTCGGTGTTCGGATCAATGCCTACAGCTTCGTGATATTCGGGATTAAACTTCTCGCCTTGAGGGTCAACCACTTCCACGCCTTGCTTGTTCAAAGCGGTCAAAAATGATTTGTGCGTGAGTTTGACGCCGTCCATAATCGCATCGTCCGCATCGGGGTCGTTATGTACGCTGATGATGGCTCGCTCTAAGTTATCCACGACGTCCAACAACTCTTTAACAAATTTTTGCAGGGCAAACTTTTTCGCTTTTTCGGTTTCTTGCTCCATGCGTTTTTGGGCATTGTACGCATCGGCGGTGGCTTGAGCTTGCCCTCGTTTGGCGGTGTCCACGTCTTTTTCTAGCTGGGCAATGCGGTCCTTAAATGCTTGGATATCAATTTCAGAATCAATCGTTGCCTCTGCTCCGTCATTTTCGGCAGGATTAAACTCATCAAGCGTCTCTTCTAAAACTGTGCCGTTTTGCTCAACATTGGGGTGCTGGGCTTGTGGATTTTGAGTGTCGTGTTGATGATTCGGTGCTTGAGTGTGAGCGTTTTGAGCGTTGTTAGGTTGACTCATGAGGTTCTCCTTAATATGTGATATGAGGTTATTAGTAAATATCAGTGCCTTGCTTGATAAAGGTCATCGGTTAATTTTTCAAGATAATGAGCGTTGATTTTTTAGGCTGACGTATAAATGCAGTTTGCATATGATTAGCAGGATATGATGGCAAACGTTCGATTTAAACAGCTTTGATGGGGGGAATTTGTATAACTTTGTTGACCTTTATGCCTTTAATCATGCGGTATTGCGATGAAATGCCAAAATTTAGGATAAACTGTCTTGCCAATTCCGACTGATTTGCTAAAGTATGGAAGTGTTTTTAAATGGGTGACCGCACAGGTTGCCTGACATTTATCTAAAATTAAGGAAAATGTTATGCCACAGACTAAATATGATGTTGTAATTGATGACAAAGACAAAGCGGACAAGTTGGTTGCTGATACCGAAAACGTGGCTGGCGTAAAGTGGGTAAACGTGAATTTGGGCAACTGCATCGTGGTCACGCATGATGACAGCTATGATGAAGCGGCATTTAAGTCAGCTGCAGGCATTTAACTCAGCCAGCATCTTTCTAATTAAAAAAGCCAGCGTTTAACGTTGGTTTTTTTTGTGGGTGACTTTTGTTTTTCCATGATTTTTCTACACAGTTTGCATCGATAATTGCTTTAATGAAACGGTTGCCATTTGATGGTTATTGAGATAATAACAATGCAAAAAGATAATTTAACCCACTGGGGATTTTGGACGTTTTGGGTGTGCGCCAATGCCATTGCCTCGTTTGGTTGGGGTATAGCGTTGGGGCATGGAACAGCGTATGTCTTGGGTATGGTGGTAGGTATTGCCATATTTATTGTCGCCTATGCCTTGCTAGATGCGTATCTACTAAAAAATGGGCTAAAAAAGTGGCATGACGCTCTAAAGCTAGGCGTTTACATCAAAGCAGGGTCGCAACTTTTGAACCTAGGCATCTTGATTGATTTGATGATTTCACCTGAAATGTGGGCAGGGATGCTGGCACTGATGGTGGTTGGCGATGGCTTTGGCATTGGGTTTGGTATCGATAGCGATACTTATCCTTTTTGGTTTGCCTTAGCCAGTACGCTGATGACAGGGGTGATATTATCCCTAATCGTGGGCGTACTAACAGGGCTTATCAAATTTTTTAAGAACAGAAATCTCACCGCTCAGCAGGATTGATTTTGCAAACGCCACCTTGACACGCTTGCATGGCTTCTTTGCCGTACACCATGCGAGTGACCCAATCGGGAATGCGGTAGCGGTTGCGAGCAAGATACGGATAGCCAAAATCGCCCAGTTGTTTGAGGATGGGTAAATAAAGAACATTCGCCCACGGTACGCCCGCCGTTTTATACAACGTGCGGACGGCATCCATGTGCGTGTGCCACTTATCCTCGCCTTCTGCCGTGCTTTCTTTTACACACAGATAGGTCATGGCATCAAACCGGGTATAGCCCGCCTCATTCAGCTCTTCTAATCCTGCATCGACAGGCATCAGGCGAATGCGGTTCGGGTTGCGGTCTTGCATGGCATGGGCTTCGGTGCTACAGATGACACAAGCGTCATCATAATACATGGTAATGGGATTTTGATCGGTGGTAGTCATGATAACCTCGGTGCAAAGTT
Organism: Psychrobacter sp.; assembly: GCA_012270355.1. Taxonomy (GTDB): domain Bacteria; phylum Pseudomonadota; class Gammaproteobacteria; order Pseudomonadales; family Moraxellaceae; genus Psychrobacter. The sequence goes on along the minus strand of JAAXIL010000020.1, from coordinate 1,478 downwards.
AACCCTAAATAGAATGTTTCACATGGAACTTTAGTAAAATGGATGATAATAATACGCTAAATGATGGTCATAAAAAGTCAATGGCTCGTCCATTTTTGACCTTCTTAGCGATACTGTCAATGGCAATTTGTAGCATCGCATTGGCACGTTTCGGAATATTGGGCGATGTTCCACAAACGTGGGTCAATAATGCGTCTGTCACAGCAAAGCATTCGCTAAATCGCATTCCCGATATGGGCGAGGTCATTACCAGCGAGTTCCAATCTCGCATTCGGCAAGTCACCATCGAACCCGAACCGCCTTTGGTAACCTCGGCTCGTGAGCAAATCGGTGTGACCGTGTCCTATGACCCTGCCTATGTCGCTTTGGATTATCCGATGGGTGATGTGCCGATGGCAACGGGCGTTTGCACCGATGTGGTGGTGAGAGCTTACCGCGAGCAAGGTTATGACCTACAAGCCCTCGTGCATGAGGATATGAACAAAGCATGGAACGAATATCCCAAAATTTGGGGCTTAACTCGCCCTGACCCGAACATAGACCATCGCCGTGTGCCCAACCTTCGCACCTTTTTTGAGCGTCATGGCGAAAGCCTACCTATCACGCAAAACGCGGCAGACTATGTGGCAGGCGATGTGGTGACATGGAAAATTAACGGTCGCCCGCACATTGGCATTGTCTCTAACAAACGCCTTGCCAACGGTACGCCCCTCATCATTCATAACATTGGCAGTGGCACAAAGGAAAATAACTTTCTATTTTTTTACGACATTACAGGGCATTATCGGTACGGGTAGATTTTATTTGGCTAGCAAAACGTTTTGAGGTGCCTGTTTTTGAATTGCCTATGATTAGGCGGGGTAGCGTGGATAGCACTCACCCTTTTTGTCGTCCAATGTGGGGCGATGGCATCTAGCCTTTTGGCAAGTTTGGGAAGATTGTGCGTTGGCACGTCGGGGTACAGATGATGCTCGATGTGATAAAACGAATTGGCACTTAGCAAATTAAGTAGCCCATTTCGCTCGGTACGGGCAAACACCTGATTAGCACTATTGTCGTCGCAGTCATTGCAATCATTCCCCTCATCGCAATCGTGAGCTTGCCTTAGTGCGGTCGAAAAAAACCAAAACGTACCGAATAACGCCACCCACCACCAGCCTTGCCACACCGCCACCCAAGACAATAACAAAAACGGATAGGGCAAAACGACATTAAACGCCGTTTCAAGTGTAGTGAGCATTGCCAAATCCTGCCATGCCAACGGATTGCCCGAATCGGTATTCAACTCGGCAGATAAGCCACGGTTCAAATGGGTTTTATTGAAGGTTGAGATGGGGTTCCCCTTTGCTTGATTTTGGGTTTGGGCGACTTAAAAACCGTTATATCGTATTAAGTTATTCACAGTAGTTTCTAAAATTTCTGTAAAAACAGAAATATATGAGTGTTATTAGGCTGCTTTTGTTGACAGTTTTCACCTA